>JADLCA010000745.1 GCA_020847495.1 Candidatus Hydrogenedentota bacterium
GCTTCTTCGGCGAATCCTGAGAGAGCTGCCCGTTTTCGTAGATGCGCAGATTGCCCCGCGAAGAAATGAGGTCCTTCTCCATGTACCAGCTCACGGTGAAGCGCTGGAGTTTGTCTTGTTGGGCCTTGTAAATGGAAAGGATCTCCCTCGGGTCCTGGGTATTCCGAACGTCGATTGGCGTGGAAGCAAGTTGAGCTGGGGCGACTGCCGCGGCTGCGGCAGTAGGTGGCGCGTCACTCTTCTCCCCGCGCGGCAGATGGATGATGAGCGGCACACTGAACACGACGAGCGCCGCCGCAGTGGCCACGGATACCCCTTTGATACCAAAAGGCAGCGACATTGGTGCGGCAGGAACAGGCGGGCGAACGACAGGCTCCGCGAGGCAGAGTGCCACAATACCGCGGACGCGCGCGTCGCGGGGAGAATCGGCGGGTTCCACGGCCGGCATGAGATCGGCGATCAGAGCTGCACCAAGCGTGTTGCGCGCGCGCTCGATGCGTTTCTTGGCCGCGTCACGGCTGATCCCGAGCAGCGCAGCGACTTCACGCGTGGTCTTCCCAGCGTAGTAATGAAGCGTCAGAACTTCCCGTTCCTGCGGGGTCAACTCCTGCATGCGGCGCTTGAGCAGCTCATGCATCTCATCGCGAAACGGGCTGGACATCTCCGCGGGTGGCGGCTCGACCGCCGCGCGCACCATCCTGTCAAGACGCCGCGACTCCATCAGCGAGCACCCGGTGTTGTGCACAATCCGCGTCAGCCAGGAGGCGAAGCGCGCCGGTTCGCGCAAGCCATGCAGCGAGCGAAATGCCTTCAGGAAGGACTCTTGAACGATATCCTCTGCATCTTCCCTGCTGAGCGAGCATGCGTAGGCGACGGCGTGGGCCAGACCCAGGTACCGCTCCACGAGGACGCTAAACGCATCCGGCGTCCCCGCCAGGACCTGCGCCACCAAGTGCGCATCCGGTGGTTTGTCGCGCTTCCACATGCCAACGCCCCCCGATTCCTACATTATAAGACTGCCGGGCGCCCGTTTGGGGACATCTGTGGAAATGGTTGTTTTCCTTTGACAGACTCTCGTGCTAACCAGAATCGTGCGAGCCGCATAGGAGGGCGGGTTTTCCAACCCGCCTAGCCCGGACTCGCGGATTGGCGGATGACTTCTCAAAGTCTGCAGGTCTAGCCTGAGACAAAGCAGACTTCGCATCCATCAGCGTGCGCCGGTGGCACCCTTCACTGCGGCTTCGTCAATGGTTGTGTTGTGGAAATGCACCACTTTCCAGCCGTCAGTTTCTTTCGCCAGCACGAGGGTACTCCGGTGGCGGCATGCGGGAACTTCTACACCGTTCGGAGCAATGAACGCACCGACATTCCAGATGGAAACGGCTATTGCGTACCGGTCGCCGATGGAGTGCACCTTGACTTCTTCCAAGGTCTCTTCGAGGTCCTTGAAGATGGTCTTGTGATAGTCCGACAGGTGCTTCAAGAGTTCCGGTTTCCCGCGCCAGTACATCCCGGCTATATTGATGCCCTCCGCGTCGTCACGGTACGACTTCGTGAACGCGTCCATATCATGCTTGTTCCAGGCAGCTTCTTGAGCCTTGATGATGTCCAGAATTGCCTTGCTGTCTGCTTCCGATAGTCCCGATTGGGGGAATTCTCCCGATTTTGTCTGGGCAACCACTCCTGTAGCGAATACAACCAAGCTGGCCGCGAGAAGCAGGGATGAGGTCGCGATTGCTTTCGACATTCCTATTATCTCCTTCGTTGGGCATTCACGTGAACCCGCAAAATTCTCTACTCTATTCCACCAACTGCGCGACTGACACGGAAAACACTCGGCCGCTGCGACGGCTGCCAGCTCGGCGCTAATACCCGCGCAGTGCTTGGTACAAAGGGACTTGTCGCGCACATCACCTCTGCCTGTCGCCAAGGACCATCAAGCCGGGATGAAGCGTCACGACAAACACTGGAGCGCTGCAGAAAAGGCGAGCCAACAAAACGAAGACTACGGGTGAAAGGACGTACCAGAAGACCAGGAACTCTTGCACAAGGAAGGGTAACAGGGACTCGTGAAGAACGCAAGGAGATTCGGAGGATGGTCATCTCGCCAAGACTACGCATTTCGCGACTGGCATTCGTGACTGGCACCATTTGTAGCACCGCGTGCCACACAGGAGGGCAGGTTTTGAAGAAAAGACTGAAAGCTCTGGTGGCGATTGCCGCCCGTGAAGCAGACGCCCCGCCGCTCATTCCTCCCACGAGGTCACGCGAGGGGAGCTGCCTCCTGCCAATGTTCTCCACTGCCGCTCCAAGAGAGAAGATATCTGCAAGAAACTGCGGCAGTATGTACTTCTCGTGAGAGCGTGTATCAAAAGGCAATGACCTCAGAGACCAACAAGGCCCGGACACGCTGTGGCGCCGGCGTCTCTCCTGCCTCGAAGCACCGGTCTTCCTTCCCTGCTTTACGGCGCCGCGTGCACGAGATACGCCTACTGCTCCGCATCCTTTGTCCCGTAGGGACGACCGAATGTAGCCCAGGACTTCCAGTCCTGGGTCTTGCCAACCCCCTCCGTCCAGTCCCGGACCTGATGCGTTCGACCTATTCTCACAAACCGACTGAGGTGCTATACGTGACGCCACATGATGGGCTCTGCCGTCCCTCCAGGACTGCACGAACGGGGACAGAAGACCCCGGATTGAAATCCGGGGCTACTTTCTATCGTCCCTACGGGACATGCAGGGCAGCGCTGCTACGAGTAGCCGCACTTCTGAAAACCCCTCTAAGGACTGATTGCGGAGAAATGAACCAGATTCCAGTAAATCCAAATCAGTCAAGAGCCGGCAGGGATGCCGGCGCTCCTGGTCGGCTCTTGGTGGGTTCCTGGCCGGCCCGGTTTCGCGGCGTGCCTTGTTCTGGTCAGACTCCGTACCTCAAGAAGTTAGCGGCAATCGTGACAGTAACCACTTTGTCAACAAGTCAGGGCGCCGGCAAGGCTTCCACCGGTATGATGGCGAGTTCGGCGCTGTTGGCGTTGTTGCCACGGCCGCCGTCGTTGGAATAGGCAACGTACAGCTTGCCTTCATGTTCGATGGCGTATGGGTATGATAGGGCCGCGTTCGGGTTCGACTCGCCTGGCCCCGGAGATTCGGCCGCGCGAATGGCAAAGACGGCGCTGAAGAGGCGCTCGCCGGGGCGGCTCACGGCAATGGTGAGCGGAGACCTGCGATTACCTGCCTCGGCGGTGGTGGTGCAGATGAGATAGTGCTGCCCGGTCGACAGGGTGCCGGCGCAGGGTTTTGAGGCGGCCATGGGAAGATTGGATGGCGCCATCTCGGTCCAACTCTCACCACCATCATGGCTCACGGATGCCAACGCCACGGGATTGGAGCCGTCGCAGCGCGCGATGCAGATGAGGTCATCCCCGTCGGCAATAAGAGCAGATTCGCCCCATATGACCAAGTCGACGGGCTTGGGGATGGCCACCACGCGCCATTGGGCGAAATCTCCGGTATCACTCAGGGCCACCGCGGCGGGATTGGTGGTCGAGCCGAACTCCCCTCCGACGATGATGCCCGGCATGACCCATCGCCCCTGCCGGGTCTGGATGGGCTGATTCATGGGCCAGAAGCCGTCGCCAGCGGCAATGCCGCGGTCCTGCCACGCGGCCGTGTCCTCATCCAACTGAAAGGCGCGTGTATGCACCTTTTCACGGAAGCCTTGGAAGGAGCCGAGGAAGGCCCAGAGAGACGTGCCGTCGTGTCCGAACACGCCGTGGCTTACGGCTTCATTCCCTTCGCCTTTGGCGAGTAGCCGGACCGGTCCCCACGTCGCACCCGCATCGAGGCTGGTGCGGAAATCGGCCCGCTCACTGGCGGTGTTCTCTGAACCCGCGTTGTGTCCAAACGAGCAGATGAGCCGACCCTCCGCCCAGGCGAGCGCCACCCCATGCAGCCAGTGAAACCCATCCGCATCAGGTTCGTAGAGTTTGATTACACGAAATTCGACATCCTGTATCGGCCTAACTTCCGCAGACGATGGCAAGACAACCGATGGATCCCAAAGGGGGAATTGACCGGACGCCGCCGGCAGCACACACGCACACAGGAGGAGCAGGCTTTTGGCAAACATCGTGTTCTCCAAAGGACTTCAGGAATCGTGTTGACCAAGAGTACGGCCTGCTTCGCCTTTCTGCAACAGGTGACCACCTCGGCACAAACCGAGGTGTCCGGCCCTGCCCAGGGCCGAATCAGAGCGCTGGTATTCTAACCCTCCACAAGGGCTGCTTGGCCTGCTCGCTATTCAGAAACAGTTCGCCTGTGCTTTGGCCAAAACAGACTGTTTCACCATTTTCTCGCTTAGGCAGCGCAAAAAGCCGTACCCCTTTCTTGATGGCGTCCCCCCAGTGTTCATCTGTCTCTCTGTCCACAATTGCGGCGCCTCTGGATGAAATGATCACCAGGCGACGATTGCCGGGAGCGACATCCATTGCCGTAGCGAAAGGAAGATCAAGACTGCCGATTCTTCGCGCCGTGGCGATGCATGTTCCCGCTTGGAGTGTCAACGGCATACAGTACATCCCACAATCGAGGGGTGTGGACTTCGATTTTGATACCAGAAGAATCTCCTTGCGCTCAGTATCAACCGCAACGCTCTCACAATTGCGCGGACCGTCCTCGTATTCAAACAGGATCGCCGTGTGTACCGGAACGCTTTCCTGTTCAGGTCCAGGTTTCAGCGCAGGTTCGGGAAGCAGCAGCAGACGGCAGGCCCGTTCCTCTCCCGTATCCGGAGTGACAATGTGTCTGTTGATTGCGTTATCCCCCACATCACCAATCAACAGCCACGGCTCGCCGTTGACAGTGAAACTGCACATATCCTCCCAATCCACAGGCATTGGAACATCGGCCAGCCGTACGACGCCACGAGTCTCTCCATCCAGGCCGACAATGAAAAGCCTTGCGATATCACCAGAATCATTGTGAATCCAGATCGCATCAGGCTGCCGCCGCGAGAGCGCCAGACCACTCGCTTCCATGATACGTTCATCTGCAATCACGCACACCTGCTCCGCCTCAGCCTGTGGCACCGTTTCGCCACGAAGTGAGTCGTTCAGGCAACAACAAGCCAAAGCCACTATCGCTATTGAAAAATGCTTGGCTGATTTCCGTGTCATCTGTGAAGGCGCGTTGCCGGAAGCTAGCGGCATTGGCCACATTCCCCTTGGGTGATTACCCCTGCTCCGAGTTCTCCTGTGTCTCGGCCCCGGATCCTAATCCAAGAATAGCGCTACCGCCCAAAACAGACAATAGGGCGCCCAAAGATTCACCGCAGCCAGGGACGCTGGTCTGCCAAGCCAGCGTCCCGTGCGGGTGGAGCGAGCGTATCTGAAGGGCGGGGTTTCCGACCCTCCCCAAAAGGGGCCGTCACGAAGACAGTCAACTTCAGGTAGTGCGGAATCGGGAGCAGAACAATGTCCGTTGCGAAAGCACATTCATTTCCTTGCTGGCATAGTGAAGAGCCGGCAGGGATGCCGGCGCTCCTGGTCGGCTTCTGGTCAGCCTCTGGTCGGTCCACCTTCGCGGGGTGTCTTGTGTTGGGCCGGAATCCGCAACGCCAAATGTTAGCGCCAATCGTGTCGCCCACTCTGGCGCGCTCCGAGTTGTGTCCCTGCATTTTCGAGACTGCCTTCGATAGCCGGGCATGGATCCTTCAGAATGGCGCAGTATGGCCGCAGGCGATCAGGAGCAGAGGTCCAGTGGCGAGATGCGGTAATCGGGGAAGACTCGGGAGTAATCCGCAATGCCACTGTGCCAGGCGAGAACCGGCGCGAGGACGTCACGGTAATTATTCTGTACCGGCAAATCGCCCGGTGCTTCGAGCTTCTCCGGTTGGAGACCTTGCCAGTCGCAGTACACTTTCCCGCCGCGCACGCCGCCGCCGATCGCAAACATGACGCTTGCGCGGCCGTGATCCGTGCCGAGCGACGCGTTTTCGTACACGCGTCTTCCAAACTCCGTCATGACGACTACGGCCGTGTTCTTCATCGCGGGACCCAAGTCTGTGCTGAAGGCGGCAATACTTAGGCCGAGTTCATCCATAAGTGGATCCATCAGGGTGCCGGCCGCGAAATGGGTGTCCCACCCGTCGACATCGAGGCACGCGGTTTCGAGTCCCACATCCGCCTTCACCAGTTGCGCAATGTGGCACAGGCCGTCGCCAAGCCGGCCCTCCGGATACTTCGCGCCGCTAGACGGCGTATAGCTGCGCTCATCCAATTGGGCAATCTTGCCAAGCGCCGCAAGTGTCGAGCGTGCCGCGTCGCCCAGCGCGCCCGACTCCGTTACGTATAAGTGCTCAAGCGCGGAAAAGGCTGCGGACGCGTGCTCGCCCAAGGCGAAGTCTTCAAAAGACTTCATGACCACCGTGGCCGGCGCCCCGCGCAGCGACTCGGGAGCGGTGCTGCCAATCGCGACCGAGGCCAGCGGCCCCCCGGGGCCATTAGGCCGATACCGAAGGTAGCGCCCCAGCCACCCGCCCGCGCTTGTGCCGCCGTGTTCCATGGAATCCTGCGCTTCGAAGTGCGAGCGTGTCTGATCCTCAGACCCCGCGCACTGAACGATGGCCAGATCGCCCGCGTGAAACAGGGGCGCGAGCGGCGCCAGGCGCGGATTCAGGGCAAACATGGTGTCGAGCGGCACCGTTGTGCTTGCTGAAATGCCCACCAGCGGCCGCGCCCTGTAGTAGGCGTCGTCGCCAATCGGCACGACCATGTTGAGACCGTCCGCGCCGCCGCGGAGGAAGATGACGACCAGCGACTTCTTCGAGTCGCCGTTGCCGTGCACAAACGCTTGCTGGGGCATGATCAGTACCTCTGAAAGGCGGGAGACGCCAGCATGAAGGCAGGACCCGCGCCGGATAGTTGGCAGGACTCCGACTCCAGTTCGGTGGGCTCGCGCCCGGCCAGATGCGTCATCAACAACCGATCACCACCGGCTGAATCACTGAGGCGTCCCCAATCGATTGTCGTGCCGACGATGTGTCCGTTTGCCAGCGCCAGCGCAAAGTGCCAGCGCCACAACATCGTGCCCATCCAATGATGCGCCTCTTCGGGATACCCGTCGGGTGTCGGATACTGGAAGGGGGTGTGACCCATGCGCAGGAGGTACTGGTAGACAGCGTCGCCGGGATCGCAATCCGCCGCCGTCGCGCGCATGGCCGACACCACAAACCGCGCGGGGCGCTTGAACTTCGCGTTCACGGAAGCGCGGAACTCCTGAGTGGCAAAAAGCGTGCGCAGTATTCTTCTGATATCGCCCTTGGACACCGCAAAGGCATTCGCCACCGCATCAATCGCTGGATGCGGTGGGTCGTCGGCGATGAAATGGCGGCACAGTTTCCTTGCGATATGCCGCGCCGTCGCGGGATGTGCGGTTACTATCGTAATGACATGGTCAATGTCGTGTTCGCCCAGGCCGGCGGGAATTGTCTGGCCCAGCACCGACTTCTCGCCGTCATCATGGCATTCCTTGCGGAATTCGACCCGGCCCTTGAAGAACTTCTCTTCCGAGCGCACCGTCCAGCCGGTCAGGCACCGCGCCACCTCCATCACGTCGCGTTGCGTGTACCCGCCATGGACGCCCAGCGTGTGCAGTTCGAGCA
>JADLCA010000746.1 GCA_020847495.1 Candidatus Hydrogenedentota bacterium
GAACGCGCCGGCGGTCCAGCCCGCGCCCGCCACAGTGAATACTGCGGGCGTCCCGGCGCCATTGTTTCCGGATGCCGCGATGCCCGTCGCGTCGCCGCGGTTGGTGCTGAGGTCAATGCCCATCACCGCGACATCGCCACTGTTCTTCACGATGGTCTGGCCGCTGCCTGTCAGGTCCACGAGCTTACAGCCGACGTTGGCTTCGATCATGTCGTAGCCGAAGTCGTAGCTGAGCCATGGTGTGGCGGGCTGGTACGCCGCATTCACTGGGCCGTAGTAGGCCTGCACCGGACCTTCATCCGGCTGACTCTTCTGATAGATGCTCTGACTGATCGGCGTTTGCGGCAGTAGTTGGATGCCTGCCTGCCGCTGAGACACCGCACGCTCCGGCAGCGTTGAGGGCACCACGGCCCTGAACTGCTCAAAGCGCTTGAGCTTGTCCGACGTGCGCACGACAAGGAACAGGTCATCACCAGCGTGGCCCGCCGGCCCCAGCGCCTTGGTGGCCAGAGCCGCCTTTTCGGCGTCCTGGCTGATTGTCGCCGGCTCCTTGGCCCAGAACGCCTTTCCGGTGCTCTTCGATGCTTCGGCTGCCGCCTGAATGTCTGCCAGCGCCGGGTCGCCATCCTCGACGGAGTAGGCTACGCCATCGCTGGCGGTGCCGGCATCACCAAGGCTCTTGGCCGTGGTCGCGGGCGCCGGGAAGTGACCGCCCGGGGCGTCAATCGTGGGAAGTATCCAGGGGGTCTTGGGCCGCAACGTCAGCACCCAAGCCTTGTCGGCTGCTGTGACCACCCCATCGCCGCTCATGTCGTCGGCCACACCGTCACCAGTAAGGTCGACATATTCGGGCACGGTCTTCCACGCCAGGTTGGTCAATTGAACGGGGGTGTCGAGGTCGAGTTCGTCGATCGTGGTGATGCTGCCGCCGAAGACGCCGTTTCCGGAGGTGTCTTCAACCAGCAACACGCCCGACGAAGTCGAAGTCCCGTTCGGGTCCAGTGCCAAGAGGTCGGCGGTGGTGAAATCGGGACCCCAGAAGGCAACCGTAATCTGTTGCAGTTTGATCTGGGTAAGCGAGTTGACCTTGGCATCGTCCGCGCCGACGAGGTTGATACCCAGCATCGCGGTGGGCCGGCTCTGGGTTTCAACGTGCTGCTTCAGGTAGCGCGCGGCGCGTTCCGTCAATGGCCACTGCGATTCGCGCGGGTACTCGCCCGCCTGAAGAGTAGCCGGCCACGTGATGTAATCGGGCAGCGCAGGTTGGGTCGGAGGCACGGGCAGGAAACCCGAACGAGGCCCGAACGGCGGCAGATCGTGCTGCGGAATGAAGAAGGGGACGGTTTCGTACGGGTATTGGAACACGTTGTAGAGATGGTCGTCCGCGGCCGGGTTGCCGTTGATGAAATTCCGCCATGAGCCAACACCAATGGCATGCACATTCTGGAAGCTGGAGGCCACCAGACCAAAGGGGTCAAGCCATTTGGAGAAGGCAGGGTAGAAGTCACTGTTCAGGTCAACGACGAATTCCGCAAGACCAAAACCAGGGTCTAGACGATCCCCAAACGCATAATCGACATCCGTCATGCGCGCATACAGATTGTTGGGCTCGTACGTGATGACGAGGTCGTGAATCTCCGCCCCACTGCGCGCGGGTTTGGCATTTGCCGAGTTGAGAGTACGCTGTGGCCACCACGGTTCGCTGATCCCCCACAGGGGGTCGGCTTGCCACGCATCCGTGATATAGACGCCTTCCGCAATGAGACTGTCCGTGGGAATCTGACTGGACACATAGATGCCGCCATCGAGGTACCCGGTGTTCGGATTAAAGCGGCGCGGCTCAATGAACGCGCGGAAATCCGCGCCCATGGTCATGCCTACGCCATCGCCGGGCAAGCCATTCACGTCCGCGTACCCGCTGTCAGGCCGTACGACCACGAAGAAGTCATTCACCTTTCCGGTGAAGAATGAGTCCTTGTTGCCGTCAGGAGTGGGCTCCAGCCAGCCCCCGACTTCCGGCGCGGGTGGCTCTTCATCGGTGTTGCGGCGACGGCCGAAATCACTCAGGCGCAGGCGCAGCTTCCACCATGGGTCTCCACCACCCGGCGGAAACGGGATGTACTCCCAAGTGGGCAGTCCAGGCACACGGTCGTCCGGGGTTTGCCCGTCGAGCTGGAATCCTTCCGGAAACATCGGATAGTCCCCGCTCTCGCCGTAATTGACTCCGCCGGTGCTGTTTCCATCCCCATCCACCGATTGTGCCGGCTGTTGGAAGACGCCGTCGTTATTGGTGTCATGAAACACCCACAGTCCACTGAAGCCGAAATCGGTGCGTATCGAAACATCCGGATTGAAATCGGCCGAGTCGCTGTCGATGTCGGTGTTGATTGTCTCCAATCCTTTGAGAGGATTGAAGCCGCCGTTTCCGGCTGGGCCGTTTGGATCGGCTCCGACATCGGTCAGAATGATATTGACTTCCTTCAACTGCGGGCCCGTGGAGATCGCGTCTGGGCCAATCACGTTGATCAAGCCTGCCTGGCGAACCGTATGGACACCGTGCATGTTAATGCCGATGACCGGAGTCCATTGATCGAGCGGAAAGAGCTGGCGTAGTTCCAGGAATTCTCCCGTCACCAGATCAAAGGCCGTACTGAGAGCGTCATAGCGCGGCCGGCGGTACTCCGCCAAGGGCGTGTACAGCCTGCGCGGGTGCGCCCATGCATTGGCGAATTCGGGGTCCTCGTAGGAATTGGTATCCGGCCCGCTTGTGATGTCCCAAACCGCGAAGCTCGACGAGTACGCCGTTCCGGGATCGAGCTTGTCAGGGGGGGCACCGTAGAAATCAGGATTGTAGGTATCGACGGGGTCCCCCTCGGCGGTGATGGGAAACCGGCCATCCGGGTAGAGCATGCGCGCGCTGTCCACCTCATATGCGAGGGTGGCTGTGTTGCGCCATGTGGCTGACGTGCGCACGGCCAGAATATAGTTGATCTTTGCGTCTTCCTCGCTGGACGAGGTGTCGATCTCGAAATCGCTGAGGTCGAGAATGAATTCGAAGGTGTCCGGGTCGGTGTCGATGTTGCCGACCGATCCGAAGATGTTGCCATCCACGTCAAATACGAGGGGTATGCCCGCAAATCCTCCAGAACTCCGGCCGACGACGAGATTGTCGTCTCCGTCCAATACTCCCGAGGGAGCTTCCCCTACTGGGAAATCCTCTTCGAAGATCCCGAACTGATAAATGTCGGAGGGGATCAATCCTCCTCCCGCATTGTAACTGCGGTCCCCGGCACCAGGGTCCGTCTTGATCTTGCAGACAAATTCCGAAAGAATGCGCTCTCCTGAAGCGACCGGGATGATGCTAAACGAAGTGTTGTTTGACAGGACGGGATCGGTCACTCCGGTGGGCGCCGTAACCTGCGCAACGTTCGCAACCGGGCCTGCGGCCTCGGCGTCGCCGTATGTCATGCTGAAAATGCAGATCGGAGCCCATTCGTTGAGCGGAACCAGAGCGCTGGTGTCTGGCAGCAGGTCTTCCACGGTGAAGTCGATTGGCACCGCTTCGGCTGACAGAGTCCCGATAGCCGTGTAGGTAATTGTGCTGCCCGACGGCATATTCACCGTGTCTTCGATAGGTGCAGTGCCCGCGGCCGTGTTACCGGTTGCACCTCCTGCGGCAACACTCGTGAAGGTGACGTCTTCGAGACTGTCCGGGAACGTGTCGGCGACGGTTGCGCCGATGACACCGTTTGGCCCGAGATTCCTAACAACAATGGTGTACTGCACCGTATCACCCGGGAACAGTGGTCCTGGGGAGCCTGTCTTGGTGATACTCAGATCAGCTTGTGCCAGCGCGGTGGGGGTCAGTGCGGACAGCAGTGCAAGGGCTGTCAGGAAGGGGAGCATTCGAAGTCCGGCGCTTGTCATCTTCACGTTTTGTTTCCTCCACCGAAAAGCAAAATAGCCCCTAGCTACGTGTATTGCCAGGAGCCTTACGATTCGCTTTGCTCATGTTTTCGGGAAGGGCTCGCGACATCCCCGTGCCGCCGCGAACCGCCACATTCCTACCCTTGTTCGAGCAATGGACACAGAACCCCACGCACGGTACGACTGCGCCACGGCCCCCTTGGACCCTTAGACCACTCCCGAGAACAACACACCAGATCATACCGCGCCACTCGGGAGATGTCACAAACCTTATAGCACATAACGTGCGGGGTGTCAACAAACAAAGACTTCGCAATTCCCAGCATTACAGAAGGTTAAGCATGTGTTGCTCAATTCGCAGGGGTGCACTATTGCTAATATTAGTCAAGAGTTTATTTTCGCGTCCCACACCATATCTTATCGTCACCGCTGCGCTCCCCCTGAAGTCATCTCTGCGAATCCCCTGCTCAAACAAAGCTATCTCGCTGTTGCCACTCGTTGCTCCCCATTATATAGGGAATGGTACGCGGCATAATTCCCTAGGACTTTCTTGACAAAACCCCGGGTTTCCTCGAACGGAATGGCCTCAACAAAGGCCTCCATGTCGCTGGTCGGGACCCGTCTTCTCCATTTTGCGACGTTGCCCGGGCCGGCATTGTACGACGCAAGCGCGAATACGAGGTTGGCGTCGTTGCGCTCGATCATCCGCATCAGATAGTACGCCCCCAGGCGCAGCGAATTCGCGGGGTGGGTGAGGTTGGCACTGTGGGTTCCGCTCACGGCCGGCTCCACGCCGGCCAGCCAGGAGGCCGTCGCGGGCATGAGCTGCATGACCCCCGTGGCCCCGGCCGAGGAAACCACCCGGGACTGGAAGACGCTCTCCTGGCGGCCTACCGCGAGAATCAGGAAGGGGTCCAGGCCCGTTTCGCGCGCTATGCATTGCACCAGGTCCCAGTATGCGCGGGGGTACAATACCCAGAGCCGCTCCAGCGTGGGGGCGCCGTCTTTCAAGCCCCACCCGGAGGCCTCCGCAACCTGGATGGCCATGGCCGTAAGGCCGGCATCTGCCAGCGCACGGTAGCAGGGCCCGGGATCGGGGCCATTGACCATGCGCGGCACGAGGTCCAGGGCTTCCCACTCGGCTTCCTCGAAACCGTGGCTCGCGAAGAATGCCAGTCGCTGAAACCACGGCTCCCCGGTCAACCCCGTTGGATAGTCAGGCGCGGGCAGTTCCCCGAGGGGAACAGGGCGGATGAATGACCGGCCGGCCGACACGCGCAGGTCCGCCGCGGTGGCGGCCTTCAGTTCATTCAGGCGCTCCATCGCGCGGTGGGCGTAGAAGTCGCCCACCAGTCTTGCGGCGCCGCTATACGATGCGACGGCGCCGTCGTGGTCGCCTTCGCTCTCACGCAAACGGCCCGCCTCGAACAGCGCCTCCGCGGTTCGGGTTCCATTGGGATGTGCCTTTGCCAGACTGTCCAGGATTTCAATGGCCCTGGATGCCTTGTCCAGCCGCCGGTAAAGTGCCGCAGCCTCGAACAGCGCATCATCGGCGAGTTTGTGTCCGGGGCACACCTGGGCAAGGCGCAGGTACGCGCCTGCGGCGGCCTCGCGCTGGTCCTTGCCCGCAAACCATTGAGCCAGCCACCAGAAGGCGTCTCCGGTTTCCTGTGTGCCCGGATAGCCTGCGGCCAGTTTGTCGAACAGGGACAGGTCTGGCTGGCCTTTGGACGGCGAAACCACGTCGCGCGCCAGGTAGGCAAGCGCCAGGTTCGCCCAAGGCAGCTCCTTGGGGAAGCGTTGCACAACGGATTCCAGCGCCGTCCGGCCCGCGCCGCCCTCGCCCCCCGCCTGGAGACGGCCTTGGAGGTAGAGGACCTGGGCCTCGTGCCGGCCCTTGTCGAGCAACAGCGCGGGCGTCATGATCAGCATCAGTTTCTTGGCTTCGTGCGACTCCCCGGCGAGGAGATACGCATGCACCGCATCGAGGCGTTGTCCAACGTCAGGGGACTCGGCCAATCGCTTGGCGGCGTCCAGACGCGTCTTGCGCGTTCGAGCGTCCCGCAGCAAGGCCTGGCACAGGGCATAGCCGTCGGAACGCGTCGATTCCGAAGCGATCAGGCTGTCGGCATAGTCCCATTGGTAGGGCTCAAGGAAGCGGGGAATCGCGGGCAGATTCAGTACGGAGTCCAGCAGAGGCACAGCATCGCCGGGCCGTTTGAGCGCCATATGGAGACGGGCCAGCTCCGCCTTCGCCATGCGATTCCATGGTCCCGCGTCAAGTGATTCCAGGAGCTGCTGAAGCTCCCCGGCCGCGCCCTCGCGATCACCGGCGCGGCCCCGGCAAACTGCCGCGCGGACCCGCGCGTATGGCGCGAGCAAAGGGTCTTCCCCGGCGCAGGCCCCATAGAAAGGCTGGGCATCCGCGTAATGCCCCTTGGCTTCCGCTTCGCGCGCCTTCAGGTAGGCTTCCTCACCGGGTAACGCACCCAAGTACAGGGCAGCACCCACCACCAACAACGAGATCACCGTCTATCCGCTCCTGCGCAATTGTTGAGGGCAGTCCCGGGCCCTGCGTCATCTTACCATGTTTTTCGCCCGGGCTATTTCGGTACGCGTACCGGTTTACCGGTAGCGGCGGACTTCCACGCGGCCTCGGTAACCTCGATGGTGCGCAGCCCGCACTCGGGCGGCGTCTGCGGGACATCCTTGCCCTGTATCGCGTCGATGAAGTTGGCGTCCGGATTCTTCGTGTACTTGGGCAGCTTGACCTTGACGGGCTTGCCCGCGGCATCAAGATGGATCAGGCCAAGTCCCTGGCGCAGATAGAAAGCGCCTTTGGTGCCGACGATGGAGTGGTCCTCGTACCAGCCCGGCGCGTTCCCGATAATGGACATGCTGCCGAGCGCGCCGTTCTGAAACTTCATGCTGAGCGTCGAATTGATGTCCACCTCGCCCCCGAAGTTCTCCTGCTTGGCGAACACCTCGGTCACCTTCATGCCGGTCACCCACATCACGATGTCGATGAGGTGGCTGCCGGAATCATTCAACTGCCCGCCGCCGGACTGCGCCAGCTTCTGACGCCAGGTGCCCTTGGTGAGGCGCAGCCATTCCTGAGACTGGATGGCCTGCACGTATTGAATCTCGCCAAGCGCGCCCTTGGCGATCTGCTCGCGCATGTAGCGGACCTGCGGATCGAAATGGCGCTGGTAGGAAATCATCAGGACCCGCTTGGCCTTGGCCGCCTGCTGGATCAGCGCCTTCGCGTGCTGGATGGTGCAGGTCATCGGCTTTTCGGACAGCACGTGGATGCCCTTGGCAAGACAGGCGCTGATTTGTTCGTAGTGCACCGTGTGCGGGCTTTGGACCACCACACCGTCCAGCGTCTCGCGGGAGAGCATGGTCTTGTAGTCCTTGTAAAGGGGAAGGTCCTTGGACTCCGGACAGTTGGTGTAAATCCGCTGGACCGATTTCTTGCTGGGGTCGTTCAGCGCGACCACCTCGGCCTTCCCGGTGGCCTGCAGGCGCTTGAAGTGGCCGCTCGAAATCCCCCCGGCCCCAATGAACCCGATGCGCAGCTTCTTCGCCATGAATCCTCTCCTCCCGTGTTGTGACGACCCCCGAAGGCAGATCGAAGAACCATGCTAATGATGACCCAGGAGCATGTCAAAGAGTTACTCCGCAGTTGCAGAATCTGAGGGGCACATAACTCCTGGCGCAAAGACAATGCGCTTCTAGGAGGCGCGATACCTCGCCCTGCTGCGCCTGCTCGGGGTCAAGCGCCGGTGATTTCCGCGTCCGACAGCCTCACTAGTTGCCGGCCCTTTGGAGTCACCCGGTATCTCTGCAGACGGCTATTGGGCTTCTCAGGAACGGTCATCTCGATCAAGCCAAATTCCAACAATCGTTTGCATTGCTTGTGAAGTTCACCGGAAACTGTCTTGTGGCCCAGTTGATCCGCCAGAGCAGCCTTGCCATATTCGGCGTTGGCTAGGGCAAGTAGCACTTTAGCCGCCAGCCGCGACTCTAGCCGCGACTCTAGCCGCGACTCTAGCCGCGACTCTAGCCGTTGGAAAGCGCGGGCACCACCGACTTCCTCTCTTGCCACGACGGGTTTCAACAAAGGCACGACGAATCGCAAGCGCATGCCAATTTCGATAATCTGGAGTTCTGGCAGACCCAGTTCCGCCGCTTCGCGGAAAACCCGCTTCACCCCGCTGCCCCATTGTTCGATTAGGTGCAATTCCCGAAAAACGCGGGCGATCACGGGGTTGCGAATCTTGGAGATGCCTTGCTTCATATCGTCGACCGTCATCCCTGGCAGCAAGATTCCGGGGTTCTCCACTTCGATCCGGTCGTCGAAGAAGGCCACGCGGGCAGGGGCGCCACGCTGTGAATAGTCAGCGTGCACGACGGCATTGATCACGACTTCCCGCAATATGGTTAGGGGAATGCTCCAAATGTCCTTGCGGCGAGTCTCTGTGAAATCCGCGCCGCGCATCGCGTGCTTCTTGAGAAAGAGCATTATGCTTTCCACAGCACGAGGCAGGGATTCATCAAGATCGATGTGGTCGAAGATGTGGGCCTTATCTTTGCCGACGAAGCGGCCACACTGCACCCAGGCATCGGGAAAATAAGTCGCCCGTTCCTTGCCAAAGAGCAGTACTGCACCTTTGGTCGGCACCAAACGGTTCTGGTGGCGCGTCAACAACTTCAGCGTAACCAGGGCCTTTTCATTCAAGGTACGTGTAGTTCCGAAGAATCCCTGCGCGCCTTCGAGGTCAAGCGCATCCACCGTTAACTCGGGCAGGGGCATCTCGTCGAAGGCGGTACCTTCCGCTGAACGTCGTAATTCAGCAATGAGTTCCCGATCCGCCTGCCGGTTTGTGGACCCGAGTCGGACGTACACGCCGCACTCCGGCCCCTCCGCTTTCAAGTAATGGGGCCGCAACCCACTCACAAAGGCCTCCACCACGAGGAGCGTCCGGCCATCTACGGTGGTCATTTCCACATTTGGCACAAGACGCGGTGCGATGGAATCCGCAATCAAACTGCATAGCCGTTCCTCGGAGGATAGCGGGTCACTTACGCCAATCACCCGTCGGTCATCAGCCATCCCAACAATTACCCGTCCACCGGCTGTATTGGCGAAGGCGACCAACGTTTTCAAAAGGCTCTTAGGGGAAGAAAGGTCGCGCTTGAATTCTAGCGTCTTGCCTTCCGGAGTCGCTATCAACTCATCAATTGACATAGCCCAGTCCCGTCAGAAGACCATTCGATTTCTGCTTGGCCTCCAGACCCCTCGCCTGGCCGAAGAGGGCGCTCCTCCACTCCAGGGAAAACATGCCAAAGATGTTCTCCGCGCACTCGATGGCATCTATATTGCCGCGCAGATCGTCACAAGCGCGCAACAAGAAACCGGATAACTGTTCGGGCGTCAGCGTGGTCATGGACGGCATTGTAAGTCATGGCTGGGCAGGGTTAAAGGAGAGAGACAAGACAACTCACGCTTTCTGAAAGAGGCCGCGCAAGCCGCCCGCGAGCATCAAGACCAACGTGAGCAGCCCGATCACGATGCCTGCGTACAGGGCAATCGGCCGATAGCGAAATTCGATGACGCACGGACCCTGTGGCGTAACAACCCCCCGGAACAGTCCATTCACCTTCAGGATCGGTTGCCGCTTGCCATCGACGGTGGCGCTCCAGCCCGGCGCGAAACTATCGGACAAAACGGTGACGCCGGCCTGCGGCGCATTGACGCGAATAATCACGTGCTCGGGTTTCAAGTCCTCCACGGAACAGGTCGCGTCGCGCATGGAAGGAGTTGATTCGCTGACGGCGGGCGGACTCGAGGCAAGCTGGCCGATTCCATCGGAGAGTGCATCCACCACGCAGGAGCGGGCGCGATCAAAGCCCGGCTCGGCCAACGCATCGATCGCGGCCTGAGTGCCCACGGCGACACGCCAGGAAGGTACCCAATAGGCCCGGGGCAACGCGTCTTCATTGACGTAGAGCCGTAATCCGCTCGCGGCCGGGACTTCGCGCAGGCGCGGGCCGCGGGCGCCCCAGCCGCCCCCGTACAACGCGCCTTGGGGCGAAACGAGGAATGCCCGCACGGCCATGACATTCAAAAGCTGCGGCAGCGGCGACTCGGAGGTGAGGCTGTTGCCCGATCCGCGCGCGAGCGCCGGCGCGGAACCGGCCATTCGGTCCCACCACAGCGCCTGTTCGCGCGTGAGGGGGAAGAGCGCTCCGCCGCCCAAGCTGATGGGATAAACCATCGACAGGTTGGCCGTCAAGGCCGTGTCGAGATCGCGGGCCGAGAGCAGGGCGCGGTAGCCCAGCGACTGCTCGCGCAGTTCATCGAGGGCTGGCGCGAAGCGCTCGTAGCATGCCGGGGCGTCTTGGCGGGGATGCCGGTAGATATTCTTGCTCGCCACAGTCAGGTCCACGACGAGCAGCAGGGCAAACCCCACGCCGCAGACGCGCGCGGACCAGCGAGACCGGAAGAGCAGAAGCAGCAGGAGTACGGCCGCGAAGGGCACCGCATACTGGCGGACTTCGGCGCCAAACGCCCATATCATCGCTGCCGCCGCTATCAGGACAGCGCTTGCGGGAAGCCACACAGGCCGGGAGCGAAACGTGGTGCGCGGCGTAAGCAGGCGGTCCGCCCCCAGGGCAGTCAGCACCGCCACACAAAACACGAGCGGATAGAAGAAGGCCAAACGTGGAAAACCAAACGGCATGCGCACGTCGCCGGCGCAGGACACGAACGCGAATCCGGCCGCCGCTAGAAGAAAGAACGCCACCTCGCGCGTGCGGTGGCGGTGAAACAGCGCGGCCGGTATCAGCAGGAGCGGCACGATGCCCACATAGGCAATTCCAGGCAGCGTGCCCGCGGACGGCGACAGAAGTTGCGCAAGCAGATCGCGCATCGCGACGGGCGCCTCGGCCGCGATGTTGAAGTTCCATAACGCTTCAAGGGGATTCTCCAGCCCGAGAGCCCACATCGCGGTGGGAATCCACTGCACGGCGGCCACGCCCGCGGCCACGGCGATCATCAGCAGGATGCCCTGGGTGCGCCGAAGCAAGGATGGCGGCTCCTTCTCGTCCGCCGAGGGAAGTAGCGTCATCTGAAGCCGGTATGCGAGGATCAGGAGCAGTGCCGCAATAACCAGAGCATAGGCCCCGCTCAGGATGAGCAGTCCCGTGCCGATGCCCGCGAGCGTCGCGGCGGCACGGTCGAAGCGGGAAGCGTACTCCCGTACCGCCCACATCACGAAGGGCGTCCACACGAGCGCACCGGCCATCCAGGGACGCGACATGGCCGCCGCGGAAGCGCCGCAAAAGGCATAGACGATGCCGCCAATCAACGCAGGCACATACCCCACCCCCATCGCCCTCGCAAACATCGCGAAGAAGAGTCCCATGAGAAACAGACACAGGAACGCATGCAACGCCAATGCCTTGCTGGTGGGAAAGAAAAGGAAGATCGCGTTCAGCGGCTGGAACAGGCCGAGACGCGGGTCCGTGTGCAGCGGCACGCCGCAATGCATGCGCGGATTCCATCGTGGAAACGCGCCTCGCATATTGGGCATGTCATCCATCTCGCGTTCGGCGGAACCGCGCAATCTTGTGTAGGCATAGTCGAACGCGGGATAGACGTATTGATAGAGATCGCTGTTTTCGTAGGCGTCGCCGACGCTGCCCTGGCGCGTTTCGGTACCGTTCCAGAACGTCGGTCCCAGCACGATGAACGACGCTGCGATCAAGAACAGCGGCAGAATAGCGTAGCGGTATTGCGGCGCTGACTCCGGAGCAGTCACTCGGTTTCGATCCTACTGTTCTCTGGGCATCCCGCCACGTGCCAGGGCGGCCTCCAGCGGCAGTGCCCCAACGCCGCCTGCCTTTCCAACACGACGCGAAGCGCAACGGCAGAACAGGCGCGGCCCTCTTCGCGAAGTGTAGAAGGCATCGTA
>JADLCA010000747.1 GCA_020847495.1 Candidatus Hydrogenedentota bacterium
ATCGTTGACGCGACTCCTCCGAACCGCGCACAAAGAGGGGAAGATTGGGGCACAGTACATCACACAATGCAAGCATCTCAGGGTCTGCCTGCCTGATGTCGGCATACGTTGGATCTTCCCACACGCGAATGCCCGTTTCCGCCTTGCGCAACGCTGCCGCCCATGCCTTGATCACGGCGTCATGCTCGGGCGCGTGGGGTTCATCAAACACGAGCACGGCGAACTGCTCCGGCTTCAATCCGCGTTCGCGGATGTGGTCTGCCCAGAATGTGAACCACTCGCGCGCAGCCTGTTCGAAGAGCGGAGTTCCCATCGGCATTGAATTGAGATGCTCCGCCACCGCGGCGAACACGCAGTACTGCCTTGCGCCAGCCCAGCGATCGATCCACGCGTCGAAATGGGCCGTGTCCGGCTTGCCGGTCATGTGGCCGTCCGCATCGTACGAACCGTAAGGCAGCACGGCGCTCGTGCCCCACGGCGAATCCACAAACCGCTCACGAAGATGGGTTATCAGCGCCTCGCGATTCCCAGGCGTCACCCCGTACATCGCGGGCTGGTCCGTGTAGTCCCACCCGCCGCAATGCAGCCGAGGCTGATCTGGAAAGCGGAAGGGGTAGACCTTCGCGGAAAGTGGAACACGAATCTTCTCCTCATCGGACTGTGCAATAACGATTTCCCCGCGGTGTTCTTCCGGTGTTAGGTCCGTGGGGTGGAACGTCATCCACACTTGCCGGGTCAGCCCGGGCTCCACGCGAATGTGGTACCCATCGGGATCCTGCAGCGCTTCCGGAAGCGCCGCGGCAACGGGGACGAGCGTCTTGGTGTCGGTCCAAGCCACCTCATGTACCGCGATCCAGGGCGGTGTGGGACTCCCCGGTACCCCTTCAATCCGGAGTGTCAGATCCATGGGTGTCTGTGTCGCATTGCTCAGGTTGAACGCGCCGGCCCGATACTCGTTATTCATCATCCACACCTCGACCCGCGCGGGCGAAGTGTACTCAAGAGATCCGATCAGAGGAAGCATGTTCCACAGTGGAGACTGCCAAGCAAACAACGGCGCCGCCCCGGCCGCCGACCACAGCCTGGCCTGCGCGCGAAACACGCGGGCGTGGACTTCGTTCAACGGAAGAACGGCACGGAACGTCTTGTCGTACGCTGCGGGCAGGTTGGGGATTTCTGCCCCAACCGAATCGAGTTCGTTCGCGATTTGCGTCCGCACGGCCTCGTCAATCTGCGTTTGCTGGAGGAGTGCGCGCAGGCCGTCCACGTCTTTCGTTATCCGGCGCTCAACGGAAACCTTCAGGCTTAATCGCTTCATGAACTCCACAACATCATGCACAGGTTCG
Source organism: Candidatus Hydrogenedentota bacterium (assembly GCA_020847495.1). Taxonomy (GTDB): domain Bacteria; phylum Hydrogenedentota; class Hydrogenedentia; order Hydrogenedentales; family SLHB01; genus JAHDWY01. The sequence goes on from JADLCA010000747.1 coordinate 1,347, forward strand.
CCCGGGAGCGGGGTGCCGGCCCATGCGGGATCCCCCAGGTAGACTTCGATCTCATCTACGAAGAAGTACGGATCCGAAACGGCCGCGAGTGTCACGTAGCGGCCGTGTGTCTGAAGCGCATCCGTCCAATACCGATGCGTCGCATAGCCTTCACCCGGTTGCAATGACTGGCGTGCGCTGAGTGTCACCAAATCTCCTGCCCAGTGATAGGCCTTGTCCTCGCCTGCCGTAAAGACGTAAATGCCGACAGGCCAAAAGACCCCTGCCGTGCCCGCTGCCGTGCGCAATGAAAGCCCACAAATGGGCTGATCGCTTCCCAGGTCAATCTCGATCACGGCGGGCTTCGCGTTCTGCCAACCCACAGTGGATGGCTGGGTCCAGAAATAGCCTTCCGAATACGCGCCATCCGTGAGCTGAGTCGTGTCGCCGGAGTCTGTGCAATAGGAGTAGGCCGGTGTCGGTTGCAGGGTGTAGGACTTTCCCAAAGCCAGATTCTCGCCGGGCCGGGTGTACACGGCCGGATCGTCCGCGGCCTGCGCGTGTCCATCTGGCATGAACACCATTGTTACGAGGAGTAAAGCGGTCATCCTTATTGTCATTTCAGCACACTCCACATGCGATGCCGTTCGGAATCGTGAAATCTATCCCTAGGTTCTCACTTCCCAACCTTCACCCACTTGTCCATCCAATCAAAAGCCTCAGCCTGCATGGCCGCGTTGAACTCGTGCGGCACGGGCCACAGCTTTGTCTCGAGCCGGTCGCCTGCGCCCTGCGATTCCCAGACTGCCCGCATCTTCGCGTACGCCGCTTCAACGCCAGGCACGGGGAACAGGCTGTCCTCGGTGCCATTGAAGAACAGCATCGGCTTCGGGCACGCGATCGAGGCCACATCGGGATAATCGAGCAATGCGCGTATCCCAGGATGGATCATGCTGAAGCTCGATTGCCCCGTGGTCTGATTGTTGCCGGGGCTTGCGAGGGTCTTGGTGTCGCCCATCCAGCAGATGGCCGCGCCCGCCTTGATGATGTCCGTGGCCGCGGCGAGACTCCACGTGCGGTGCGAACCCATTGAAAGACCTACGCATCCAATGCGATCCGCATCTACTTCCGCGAGGCTTTGCACGAACTCCGCGCTGCGAATATCGTCCCAGACGATGTTGCCTGCCCAGGACCTTCCCAGCTGCAGCATGTTTGCCCCGAGAGCCTGCTGGTCTTCGTACTTCACGCCACCGTAGCGTCCTCGGTCACCCCAGAATAAAGCATCGGTCGCGAACACCACATACCCGCGCTTGGCCAGCTCGTCGCCGATGAAATCCCCGCCGTAGTATTTCGTCACCCAGTCCACGGCATCCGCGACTCGTTCCTCCGATTCGCCGAAGGGCCGTATCACCTTCTCCTTGCCAATGGAGAAATGGGCGCCGTGATCATGCAACGCCACGATGGCGGGGAAGGGGCCTCCACCTTTCGGCATGAGCAAATACGCCTTGACACGCTCGTCCGCGGATATGTTTATCGCGAGCTTTCGTGCGATGTACGTGCCCCGGTCCTCTTCTGCGATCACCTGAGGATTGAACGGCGCCCGTGGTGGTGGAGTCTGCAGCGTCTTGATGTAGGCTTTGCGCGCACGGTTTCGCCACAAGAAAAAATCATCGTGCGAACTGGACCAGGAAACAGGATACCCCATGCGCGTTACACTTGGCGCATTGAAGCTGGGCAAGAGATCGCGAATCCCAAACTCGGCGGTGCGCGCAAGACCTGAGGGAACGCTTGCCTGTGATGCATGCCACCGCAAGGCATCGGAATCGTGGCACGCACCGAGAGTCTCCGGCGTTGCCTTCATGATGTACACCGTAGCGCGGACACTTGTAGGCCCTTGTGGATTCAGGTGCCGCGGAATTCCTTGATTACTCGCCGCTTCACTTGCCAATCCCAGTACCCACTGCCCATCGGGATTGGTAAACGCGAGCAGAGCCGTTTCAGGGCGCGGCGACTCGATTGAATTCCACCCAGCCCGAGAAGCATCGCCGCCCCAATTGACCTCCGGCGCTGTGCCATCGAGTTTGGCAAGCTCCGCTCCCGGTTTCGGCCACACGGTAAACGTGCAGTCAACGTGACTCACATTGGGTGTGAACTGCGCCGCATACGTGGCTTCGGGTCTGTCCAGTGTCAGGGAAATCGCGTCCGTCTGCGCATCGCTCATCCACGCGGACGTGGCTGTCGCCTGCGTGTCTGTCAAATTTGCCCAAGCCAGAGCAGGGATAGTAATCGCGGTCTCAGGATTCGCGGGGTCCTCGATTCGTATCATTGCACCGTCCTGCGGAGTTAGACGCAGCCTCTGGTCGGGCACACGCGCGAGCACGCTTGAAAGAGCGAAATTCCTGTGGAACAAACGTTCCGCGGGGCGGTGTGCAAGGTAGAAACTCAGCACCTCGCCGAAATGCGCGAGCCCGTCGGGAGGTGAACCACCTACGGACACCGCGCCCTCCGTGTAATCACGAGACGGATCGCGATCGCCGGGCTTGGTGTACAGGTCATAGATGGTCTTGCCTTCAGGGATGGCGTTGGTGGAACGCTCCCAGCCCGTGAGTCCCGAAAGGACCTGTCCGCTGATGCGATATCCGTCAATGCGCCCCTGAAGGGTGCGCTCGATCGCATCCAGCATGTTGGAGATGTTCTCGCCTCGCGCCTCCAACGCCTTGGCCGAGCGTACCAGTTGCATGGCGTGTTCCATGCCTTGGCCGATGATGACGCCGCTGCTCTTCGGATGCGGATACCGCCAGCCGCCCACCGGGTCCTGCGATGAAGCCAGAAAATCGCCCACAGCGCGCACGACATCGCGCAGTTTGGGTTCATCCGGGTACTCCGCCAAGAGGTCCGGAAGTCCCGCCAGTGCATAGCCTATGATGTAAGGTTTCGCATAGCCCGCCTTGAGTCCGGCCGCGTCATCATCGATAAACGTAACATCCTCGGCAATCGGCTTGCCGCCCTGATCGAACAAATCGCCGGTGGACAGCTTTTCGCGCAGTTCGCGAAACAGGCGCAAAGCTTCTTCGCGATACTCGGTTAACCCCGTATAGCGGTACAGACGCATGAAGTCGACCACATCGCCGATGTTGCGGCACTCGCCGGTGTTGGTGTGGATAAACCCTTTCGCATAGGCCACCTGATGCCGCAAAGCCGTGAGCATGCGCGGGTCTCCGGTTTCTTCATAGGCATAGAAGAAGGAGTCGTACCCCTTGGTGCAGAAATGGGAAGTCCAGTTCGTGCGCCACAAGTAACTCGTGTCGCCTTCATGCTCCTTTTCACCCGCGGCAACGGCCGCGTTGTAGCGCGTGCCGCCGCAATCCGGCGTGTCGCCCCACCAAATCGAGAGATCGTGCATGTTCGAACACCATTGCACAGCCGTCTCGCGCAGGGCTGCGCTCGACGCGCGATAGGACTCCTCGAAGATCGCCGGACAGTGGTTGAGCCGGTTCATGCCGTAATAGCCGGCGGGCGCCCCGGGATTGAAAGCCGTCACATTCCCGTAGTCGTCGCCGCGCAACGCACTCTGTACCATCGCTTCGCGATGAAAGCGGCGCGCGTCATCCAAGAGGGGATAGAGCGACAGGTCTTCTGGTGTTCCCGAATCATACAGGTTGTCGAAAGCCTCCGGCGCGATGGTTATCGACAAAGCGGGTTCCAGGAGTGCATTGACCGGCGTATGTCCCGGCTTGCCCACAACGAAGGCAGCCGAACGCCACGCAGTAGATTGAAACGGCACCTTTTCTTCTTCGCTGCAACGCATGTAAGTCAGGCCCGGCTTTCCATCGAGCG
>JADLCA010000748.1 GCA_020847495.1 Candidatus Hydrogenedentota bacterium
ATGTGCATGATGATGCGCGGCGTCGAAAAGCAGAACTCCGTCATGACCACCTCCTCCGTCCTCGGCAGCTTCCGCGAAGAAGAGGCCACCCGCATGGAGTTTTTAAACCTCCTCAACCGAAAGATATCGTGACTCAGAGCGCCACGTTGAGCGCTACCAGGATCGCCGGCATCCCTGCCGGCTCTTAAGAAACACGACAACAATGCCACGGCTACTGATACCCCGACTGTTTCCTCCAGGCGCTTAAGTCAGCACCAGCCCATTAACTGGAGGATGGCAAAACCTTAAGGCATGCCAAGCGCGTGCGGAGCAGCCCCGCGGACGTCGTTTTTGTATTCTCATTTGTGTTGACGGTTTGGTGCGCCATGTGATAGCTTCAGTGGTGAGGTAGGCTCCATAAATAAGTGTGGAGAACTTACTGGCCGGCTCACTTCGGAGCCCGGGAAGGCGACTTCATGGGGATTCTCCGCGCGATACGCCGCAACCGCATACATCGAAAGGTGCTGCGGGCCACCGGCGAACAAGCAATCTCGATCTTGCGCGATTACCTTCAGAAGGATCCGCATTGGCAAGAGAGCAGAGTTCTTTTGGCTTGGTTCTACGCGCAGCGTCTCGATTTTGACGCCGTAACCAAGGTGATAAAGGAGCATGCTCAGCTCTTTCCGGAAGACACTCGAGCGCTGTTCATCCTGGCATCTACACTTCGCCTGTTGGGACATCACGAGCAAGCAATCACACTCTTGGAATCGCTCCAGAAGCTTGCCCCTGACTTTCCCGGCCTCCAAACGGAGTTCGCGGCGGCTCTTATGGAAACTGAGCCCTCTCGCGCTCTTCAACTGATCGACAAGGTCTTGTCTCATGAGCCGAATGATGCGGAAGGCCACCATTACCGGGGTCGCATCCTCGCAAATCTGGAGCGATGGCCAGAGGCAAAGAAGGAATTCAGTATCGCCTCGGAATTGGAACCGGCCCAAACGACGTACCTCATAGTTCTGGCCCTCCACTGTTGCGAATTTGGAGACTACGAGGACGCACGAACTCACTTGCAGCATGCATTAACGCTCGATTCCAACAACGCATTCATATGCGTGAATTGGGCCCGGTTTCAGGCCGACTACGGTAACAAGGATGAGGCGATTACGCTGTGTTGCGAAGGCCTCGAGAAGTTCATGGGTGACAGGGTAGCGGCCAGGGACTTCGCAGGAATTTTGGTGAACATATGCGTCAGCGATGAGGAGCCGAACCCCGCGGCACTGACACGCGGCCCCGCCTCCGATGAGGTGCCATCGATACTCGACCAGCGAATACTGCCGCTGTTGCGCACTTATGTCGACCGAGACCCGGAGTGGCTCGACGGCCGGATCGATGTCGCGAGGGTACAAGAGCATTATGGCAGGCGCGAAGAAGCCGCTAGCCAGTTGAAGAGTTATCTTGATGGTTCTTCGAATGATGCCAAGGTGTTGTACGCACTTGGTGGCGTTCATGAGCGAATGAGGGATTTCTCCAGTGCGCGTCAGTACTTGGAGGAATTGGTCCGGCGCTTTCCAGAACACCCGAATGCGCATCGAGAGCTTGGGGCCCTCTTGCTACATTTTGATTCCGCATGCGCCCTGGCCGAGCTAGACGTTTCGGTTTCGCAAGCGCCGGATGACGCTATGTCCCACTGGCTCAGGGGGCACGCGCTTCTTTTCTTATCGCGTGATGGTGAGGCGCGCCAGGCATTCCTTACTGCGGCGTCGCTTGCCCCGGATGAGGCGATATATCGTCTTGGCCTTGTCGAAGCGAGCAAGTTGGTAGGGAACGACGAAGAGACGAAGGAATACTATCGCCAGGCCCTGCGGCTTGATCCGGGAAGTCCGTCGATTCTCGCGGAATGGGGAGAGTTTGTGGGCGAATGCGGAGGTCGCGAAGAGGCTGCGGAGTTACTGGGTGCTGCGCTGGTGAGATTTCCCGAAAACGGTGACCTTCGACGCGTTTACGCGGACTGCCTGCTCGACCTGGGAAGGACCGACGAGGCGCTCGATATCATCATGCCCGCGACCAAGAGTGGCACTGAAGACGCGGGGGCTTTGTGTGTGCTCGCCAAGTGCTACGCGCGAGTACACGACTCCGAACAGTTGCAGAGAGTCTGCGAGCGTGTGAAGGCACTCGACTCGGAGGCCTACGAAGCTCTCTGCGAAGAACTTGACTGATTGTGCGCATCAGGCTGTATCTTCGCGGTTTCCACAAAGGCGGCTTCCCTATTCTCCTTCCTCACCGTCGTGGTGCCTTTGCGAGACTTTCGTTGTACATCCTCCCTCGCGTCATTGTGCTGGGGCCTCCGTCCCGGCGAGCTGTTGAGCCTGGCGCTGTGCCGCCGCGCTCGGCGAGCGAGGCGGTACCAGAGGGCAACATTCGTCTCGCCAGGTGGAAGGAGGTAGTGTCTCTTCAGTACCGCCTCGCTCGCCGAGCGCGGCGGCACAAGACTGCCAAGGCACGAAGGCCGACATGCGTGCCTTGACCCTACCTTTCCCAGATCCCGATGAGACTGCCGGCGTCGAACAGGATGCCTGTGAGTATGATTGCCGCGGCCGCAAGCGACACGAAGACCGCGAACACCCACCTGTCCTGTCCCGGAAAGCGCCGATAGACTTCGTAGTACACCGCCGCGATCAGAATCGCCAGCCAGGCGAAACCACCCGTCGTCGAACCATCCCGGTGGTCATAAAGCAAGCTCAGAACGGTTGCGATCTCGTAGGAAACAAACAACGCCACAAGAGCGCCGATTTGAACCCCGCGCCCGCATGCGGAAAAGTACTCGCGATTGGGACTTACCATCAGCTGCCTCCCTCGGCAGGATGACTCTCACGACCTACCGATCACTCACTTTAACATGACATACCCTCGCCAGGAATCAACTGCACCCCGCGCGTGTTTCTATACTTGACTTCAGTTATCGAATATGTAATAATTCGCCGCGTCCCGGTTGTTACCCTTGATTTGCTGCCGGGACACAGGTAGACTTGGTCCCCTTCGCATAGCCCTTCGGGGCGCCACAGCGGCGCGGATCGGTCCGTCGGGGGCTAAACGTCTCAATCTCAGCAACTTGGGAGTTCACGTAGTATGTCCGAGCAGCAAGACACCAACGAGGGCACCGTAAAGCTCACCGCCGTGGAAGGCATCAAGACGGCGAGCAACGGCCTCTATCACCCCATGGACAAAGAAGTGGGGAACGCTTCGTCCAAACTCGGAGAAGAATGCGTCCAGCTTCTGAAACACCACGGGGCCTATCAGCAGGATAACCGCGACGTACGCACCGACCGGAAGAAGGCCGGCCTGGAGTGGGACTACCGCATCATGGCCCGCACGAAGTTTCCGGGCGGCCGCATCACCGCCGAACAATACCTGATGTGCGATGACCTCGCCGCCAAGTACGGCCAGAACGACCTGCGCGCTACCTCGCGCCAGTGCTTCCAGTTCCACGGCGTGGTGAAGCGCGACCTGCGTCCGCTCCTGCACGACTTGAACCACCTCGCCAAGATCACCACCTTCGGCGCCTGCGGCGACGTGGTCCGCAATACGATGGCCTGCCCGGTGATCGATATCGATCCGCGTTATACGGGTATCGGCGTAAATCTGATTGCCCTGGCGAATGAGATCAGCGCGCACTTCCTCCCAAAGAGCACGAGCTACTACGACCTCTGGGTCGACGACGAGAAGGTGATTGTCCACGAGGACGGCACCTTCGAGTATAAGCCGCGCGATGCAAAGCCCGTTGAAGAGCCGATCTACGGGAGCACCTACCTCCCCCGAAAGTTCAAGATCGGGCTTGGCGTCGATTTCGACAACTCGGTCGATGTGTACGCGAACGATGTCGGCATACTCGCGGTGACGGAGAACGGCAAGGTCACTGGATTTGAAGTGCTCGTGGGGGGCGGCCTGGGCTACACCCACCGCAAGCCGGAAACCTACGCGCGTCTCGCGACACCGATCGCCTTCGTATCCCGTGAAGAGCTGATCCCGCTGATCGAATCCATCGTGAAGGTCCAACGCGATTTCGGCGGGCGCGCGAACCGCAAGCACGCGCGCATGAAGTATCTCATCGACGATATCGGTTTCGAGAACTTCCGGGCGAAGGTGTTCGAATATGCGGGACGCAGCTATTCCGCGCCGCGCGGGATCAAGCCATCCGCGCAACCCGACTACCTCGGCTGGCACCAGCAGGCCCAGGCAGGATTCAACTACGTGGGCGTGTGGATCGAGAACGGGCGCATTCGGGATTTCGAGGGCAGCTATCAATTCCGCAGCGGGTTGCGTGAAATCGTCTCGCGCTTCAAACCCGACATCCGCCTGACGCCGCACCACAACCTCGTGCTCGCGAACATCCGCGATGAGGATGTTGCCGCCGTGCGGGCCGTACTCGATGAACATGGAATCCCGACCGATTCCGGCATCTCGCCCTTGCGCCGCCTGGAAATGGCTTGCCCGGCCCTGCCCCTGTGCGGTCTCGCGATGGCGGAATCCGAGCGCGCCATGCCCGGGTTGATCGGCGCGATCGAAGCGAACGGCCACGCCGATGCCGATGTGATCATTCGCATGAGCGGCTGCCCCAACAACTGCTCGCGTCCGCGCACGGCGGAGATCGGCATCGTCGGCAGCGGCGCCGACCGCTACATTCTGTACACCGGCGGCGACTATCTCGGCACGCGCCTGAACGAGCAGCTTGCGGAAAAGCTCACACTCGTGGATGTTGGCAATCTCGTGTCCGCGCTGCTCTCCGCCTGGAAAGCCAACCGCAACGAGAGTGAACGCTTCGGAGATTGGTCGGCGCGCGTCGGCGTTGAGGGGCTCAAGCCCTATGTGGAAACCGCCGCCCAAGCGACTTGATTGGACACAGCATTAACCCGCGAGGGGAAGTAACAATGGCAATCGCGCAAGAACAGATGCAGTTGGAAGAATTGAATGCCATGGACCCCGAGGCCCTGTTGGCCTGGGCATGGGAGAACCACGGCGCGCGCGCGGGCATCTTCACGAGTTTTCAGAACACCGGCTGCGTTATCACTGATATGGCTGCGCGCGTAGCGCCGGGTCTGCGCGTCATCACGGTCGACACCTTGCGCCTGCCCGATGAGACGTACGCGTTCATGGACACCGTCGAGCGCCACTACGGCATCACGATCGAGCGATTCCAACCCGACCCCGAGCGCCTCAAACGCATGGTCGAGCAGCACGGCGAGTACCTCTTCTTTGACAGCAAGCCCAAGCAGGAATACTGCTGCAAAATACGCAAGGTCGAACCCAACCAACGCGCCTTGCGCACCGTCGATGTGTGGATCACCGGCCTGCGCCGTGATCAGGCCGAATCCCGCAAGGAGGTCGCCAAGGTCTCCGTCGTCATGCAGGAAGAGCGTTCCATCATCAAGATCGCTCCGCTCGTCGATTGGACGGAGGATGATGTCCGGCGGTACATCGAGGTGAACAAGGTCCCCTACAATCCCCTCTACGACATGGGCTACACCAGCATCGGCTGCAAGATCTGCACGACGCCCACCTTGTCCTGGGAGGACAAGCGCGCGGGGCGCTGGCGCTGGTTCAACCACACCCACGAAGGCGGCGGCGCCGCGAAAGAGTGCGGCATCCACGTCGGCGGCAGCGGTATCTAGACCGCGCCCGGCGAGATCGCTCTACCTGGATTACTCACACGCACACACCACTGATCTCTCAATCCCAGTTAGTTCAGCAGTTTGCAAGACCCTGGCACGTCCACCTCGCTTACACGATGTGCGTGTGAGAAATCCTGTCCAGTGACCTTGCGGGCTACTACACTCACATGAGGCCTTGGCGGGCATGAAAACCAGCCCTCCAAATGCGGCAAGAACGCGCGCCGCGTGCGGGGCTCGATAACACGCCAACGTGTAATGTTGTGTTACAATTGGACGGGCAAGTGTAAACTTTATTGACGCCTCCGCAGATGTTCTCCGCATCGGCCGCTGCCCCGGCTGTTTTGCGCAACTCCAATGATACCAGCCAGAAACATTCTAGAGCCACTACAGATGTCGAGCACTTTTCTTATTGTACTCACAGAGTGATTTCTGGCATCCAACTTGCTCCACTTCCGGTGGCGGACCGTGACAACAGAGCCAAGTGCGAGGTTGGAGCCATGATCCTTCTTTCCAGGACGCTCCGGCTGGAGTGCAACCATGAAAAGTGAAACTATCGAACAGGCGGCCCTCCGTTACGGCCCGGTCAACCTCGTCTCGCGCCAGTGGCGTCACGAGGCCCGCTGGATGGTCATCTGCGACGTGCCTCCGCGCATCGCCTCGCTGTGGAAGAACGTCGCCAGCGGCCGCGGCATGCTCACACACCGCATCTACTGCAACCGCGACATGGTGAGCCCGCTCACGCGCGCACTGTCCAACATCCTCGACGCGGGACTCGAGCGCGAGTTGAAAACGTTCGACGGGTGCTACGAGATTCGGGCGTGCAAAGGCAGCATCAATGTTCTGTCCGCCCATGCGTACGGACTCGCCATTGACCTGAACGCCCATGAGAACCGGCCCGGGCAAGAACCCCAACTCTCCCCTGCCCTCATCCAGTGCTGGACCAGCGCCGGTTTCGACTGGGGCGGCAACCGTCCCTTCAAGAACGGCATGCACTTCTCCTACGCCTGGGAAGGCAACGCGTCCCCGCTGAGTTCCATGCTGAACGCCGGCCTAGCCCCTTCGCACCGCGCGTGAAGGGTGGACGACATTGGGGGAATTAAGGGGGGAATTAAGGGGACACAATATTCAATTGTTGCCTTCCACGTCTGCGCCTCATATCGTCAGTTGCGTGGCACGCGGCGCAGGTATCGAATCTCCGGGCAGGCCCTATCAATTCACGCAACGGGGGCAACACTCCCGCACGGGCCGTCAATGCGATAGCGAGGCCTTTATCCAGTGCCTGCAAAAAAGGCTCGGGCGACTCATCGGCAAACGCAAACCCGATCCCAAGGAGCACGAGGTGGCAATTTGGTATTGTGTCCCTCCAATTCTCCCAA
>JADLCA010000749.1 GCA_020847495.1 Candidatus Hydrogenedentota bacterium
CGAGGAATGGTAGATAGGCGTGTGGCACAGGCGCCCTCGCCTGTGTCCCATTCCGGTCCGATTGACAGACAAGCTCACACCTCGAAATCTCCCTGAATTTCTCATGGCATTCTTCGTAGACTCATGCCGCAGGCCGCCCGGACGACGCATGATACAATAGCTGCGCTTGAACCACAGGGAGCACTTGAATTCCCTGGGCAGCGCCCCGGAACCTCATCAGGCAGAGCACACAGCATGGCTTCACCGCTCACACAACGGCAACCCATCGATTGGCAGCAAGTGCTGCTGCTCACGGCCCTCATGATCGCGGTGATCCTTGCATGGAACACCTGGGCCGTCTATCCGCTCAAGATACTGGTCGTGTTCTTTCATGAACTCAGCCACGCGCTCGCGGCATGGGTCACGGGAGGGCATGTGGTGGGAATCCAGCTCAATGCCGCGGAAGGCGGGCTATGTATAACCGCGGGCGGCAGCGCCTTCCTTATCTTGACGGCCGGCTATCTCGGAAGCCTGGTATGGGGCGGCGTTATCATGAATCTGGCCGCACGCACCCGCGCCGACAAAGTGCTCGCAGTCTTCCTGGGCGTTCTCCTGCTCACGGTGACCGTGTGGTTAGTCCGGCCTGTGCTCGGTTTCGGATTCCTGTTCGGCATGGTGACGGGCTTGGCGTTCGTCGTGAGCGGACTCAAGCTACCCCATTCCGTCAACGATGTTCTCTTGAAAGTCGTTGGGCTGACCAGCTGCCTCTACGCCGTCCTCGACATCAAGAGCGATATCCTATCCCGTCCCAATATGTGTTCAGATGCCTACCGCTTGTCCGAACTGACGCGACTGCCGGTCGTGTTCTGGGGCGTGCTATGGTTCGTGGCCGCCATCGGACTGGGCGGATACTTCCTCCTCACCGCGTGCCGGGCGCGAACGGTCTCCGGCACACCTGATGCGCCGTGACCGAATACGGCGCTTGTGAGTCTCACAGGCCACTGAGGACGCGCAAGAGGTGGCATGGGCATCCCTGCCCATGGTCTTCGATTTATACGCACACCGAGAACGCATTCTGGTACTGCCTCGCTCGTCACGCTTCGGGCGTGACAGCACACGACTACTCTCAGCACCGGACGCGGAGGCTCTCCCGCGCCCTCTGGTTTCCACGATCTTGCCCCGGCCTTGGGAAGTTCAGGGGAATTCAGGGGAAATTCCGCAGAGATAGAGGTATCAAGGAATAGTCTATCCCTGAATGCACTCAAGGCTCCAAGTTCAGGCCTTCTTTGCCGGCGTGCCGGCCTTCTCCTGGCATTCCGGGCAACGAAATCTCTCTATCGGCATCAGGGTGCCACACACCTCGCAGCGGTACATCCCGTCGAGGTCCTTCTTAGGTCTTCTGGTTAGCAGACCGAAAAGGTGAATCATCGTTCCGCTCGTTGCCTCCGCCGTTTCCCTACCACAATACACTGGCCAAACCAAACGCACAATCCGTCCGGCGCTGAAGGCCTCATGCAACCCTGAATCTCTCCCCCTGGATTCCTCCCAGTCACTCCCCCGCAACTTCTTCACCGAGCAGGGACATGTACTCTCCTCAACATGTTGACTGAATGCCCCAAATCAGGAACCGCGCGGTTTCGCGCCGCACCTTGTATTTGTGATTCGCTGTTCAGTAGGTGCCGTGCCGCCTTGCTGTATCGTACATGGCGACAACGTTCTCGGTCGGTGAATTGTCCTGCAGCTGGTGGGTGGGCGCGAAACAGTAACCGCCGCCGGGCATCATCGTGTCAAGCGTAGCCTTGCAGTATGCAATCGTCTGCTCCACCGTGCCCATTGCCACCGGGCCCGCAGTAGAGATGCAACCGTGAAATGCCAGTCGGCCGCCAAAGGTTTTCTTCAAATATTCAGGCGCCATGTGCTTGGCCTCCGGCTGCAGTATGTCACCGACGCCGATTCCCATATCGATCATGTCTTCTTAGGCCCAACTGCTTGATCCGCAGGAGTGAACCATGACCGGGATGCCGAAGCTCTTCGCGAGATCCACAAACTTCTGGTGGATGGGGCGAATGTGCTTTCGATACAGTTCCAGACTGATGAGGGGAGCGATCTGCGAACCAAGGTCCTCACCCATCCAGAGGAAATCAATGCCCCCTTCTGCAGCCTCCAGCGTACGATGGAGAACTTCCAACTGGATGTCCGTGCGCCTTCTCGTGAGGAGCATCCCGGCAGGGTCCTCATTGATCAAGTCAATGAGAGCCTGGTCCGTTCCCCGAAGCATTCCTGCCTTATTGATGACGTCAGCCTGACCGGGTCCACCGGTATACACGGCATAATCTTTATTCCTCTTGCATTCATCGGCAACCAGCCGGTAGTCGAAATCATCAGGAGACGGCATGGGCCACGCCGCCACCTGCTCCACCGTGGCCTCCCGAAGTGGAAAATCGCAATAGTCCCAGTAGCCACCGGTTTCATGTTCCACCCAACGGCGATGAATGCCCCAGTCATCGACCTTGACACCGCGTTGGGGGACATCCTCGTGCAGTTTTAATCCGCGATAGGGTGCTTCGACACCTCTGAAATCCACGCCCAGAGCCTGGCGAAGCCCTTCTGTGTCATTGGACCCCAGGCCAAAATGCGCCTTAAGTCGCCCGTCGATTCCATCGTTGGCCATGTAGTTGATGGGAACGCGATCAGGCGTGTGCCTGGCGAAAGCCGTCAGTACCCGTTCCTTTGATTTCATCTTCATCCTTTCATTCCTGAAAGTCTAACGAAAACTCCGAAGATTCAGGGACGGACCACTGTCTCGCACCACTGCGCCAATCCCATCTTCGCCAGCTCTGGAAGCTAAGATTCGGAGAAGGAGCCATTAGAAGGCCCCCGAATCTCCCCATCGGCTCCCCCATCAAACTTCTCCTGCTCAAATCTGTCTGTGCCTGTCACTCGTCCAAACGCCGAACCAATCGGAGCATTGAGGAACGGAACGATGGCCGGGTCATAGTTGCAGATGGTGTTGACCTCGTAGATGCCGAAATTGCCGGCTTCGTCGGCATACTCCTGCGACTCGTCTCCAGCGAAGAACCGCCAACCACTATCAACGTCCCTGTCTGCTTGCTCGCGATACATGTAGCCAACCGGTGCGCCGTCCACGGTGATGCGGTCGGAAGCAAAACAACCTCCCATGTTCGGAATGAGCCGCCGAATCTGGTCTCCGGAAATCTTGAATGCCCTTTCGCGTGGATTCATGCGAGATGCCTAACGCTCCTGTTCAGCAGCGGGCTGCGCAGCGGACCGTCCGCTGCAACCGGTTGTTAGGCCGCGGCGACCGAGGCCCTGGTTTATCCAGAAAGCTCAACTCATCGACGGCGCCGCGACACAAGTGGTGCAGCCCGGACGAACTCATTGGCGGCCGCCTCCTGTAGCATCCAACGACCCATCGCGCGATACGAGACCGGCATCCAAGAGTTAGGCGCACCCGCCCAATCTGCCGATGCCACCGGATGCTCGTCGCTCCCTCTTGCGTTCAGTCCACCCCGGACGAGGGTCCATCGAAGTGTCGAGAATGACCCGCGACCGAGCGCGTCTACCACCGACTGTTGTTCTTTGGCCCCACGGCCAATATTACCCGGCATCCACGAGAAGAAACGCATTAGGGGACTGGCAGGCTTGCGCGGTAACGAGGTCAGGAGGGTGTTGATCACGACGATCCGGTTA
>JADLCA010000750.1 GCA_020847495.1 Candidatus Hydrogenedentota bacterium
AGGAAAACCATTGCCGGTCAGTTCTTCGCGCATGAAGTGGCTGTCTACGATGAACATGTCCAACAGCATATTGCGGCGCATTTCCTGGATCTTGCTGCCGATACTGGAAAACGAGAAACCCACGGGAGAATGCATGTCGCGAGCGAAGAATCCACCGTCCAGCCAGCACCGCCAACCAGCCCTCACCGTGCAGATACGCCCACTCAGACGATAATACTTGAGGCCCGTCGGGCAACACAAATCATGGTCGTGGATGACGCGGACGGTTGGTATGCCTTTGAGAACATGCTCGAAGGGCTGTATCCCGCGGAACTTGTGTAGATAGACGATGTCGGGTTGCACCTGACTGATGACAGTCTCGAACGAATCCCGCGACTTGTCCGAGCCCAGCTCGGCGCACTGGAAGCAGCCATCGAAAAACTGCTTGTACGCCTCGATGTCGCCTTGCCCCGTAACAACACCATACACCAGATAGCACTGGTGGCCCCGTGCGCGCAGTCCAACAGAGGTGTCTGCGACATTCTGTTCGATGCCGCCCGCGTATCCGCAGCGCTCGTTAACGAAAAGGATTCTCACGTATGGCATCCTCATAGATCGAGACAAGACGCGCGGTGATCCGGTCCCACCCGTATTCCGCGCGGACTTTCTTCGCGCCCGCCTCCGCCATGGACACTTGGGTCGCGGCATTCTGAGCGACTGCCGCGAGCGTTTGCGTCATGCTGCCCGCGGCGCTGACATTGAAGAGGGCGCCATCCACGCCGTCCGAGACGAAGTGGGGAATCCCGCCGATCCGGCTGGCCACGACGGGCAGACCCGCGGCCCACGCTTCGAGAATCACGATCCCGAAGGGCTCGTGCACGGATGGAAGCAAGAGCAGGTTCGAGGCGTGGTACGCGTCAACGAGATCCTGGCTGCCCGCGGGCACGCCTTCGATGATGGTGGCGCGTGACGCGAGCCCCGTCCTTTTCAGTTCATCGAGAATTTGGGCATGATAGGCCGGGTTGGCCACAGGGCCAATCAGTAGAAGGTGCGCGTTGGGCACGGACTTGAGCAGGCCGGGCAATGCCTGGGCGGCGCCGAGCTGGTTCTTTTGCGCATCAATGCGCGCCACGGTGAGAATGACGAAGGCGCCCTGGGGAATCGAGTGCCGGAGTCTGAACGCGTTGCCGTCTCCCCGCTCGAATCGGGCAATGTCCACGCCGTTTGGCAGGTAGATGACCTTCTTCCGCGGATAGCGCTTTTGGGTCGCGATTTGTTCATCCTGCCCGACGCAAATGATCGCGGCGGCATCTTGAAGGACGCGCCGGGAACCGACCCACAGGCCCAAAACCTTGCCCCAGTCGAAAGCGCCTTTGGTGGGCGCTGCGAGTTCGCCCAGGCTCGCGGAGGTCATCGCATTTGCACCGCCATGCAACGAGACCACATAAGGCACGCGGCGCTTTCGCGCCACATAACGGCCGATCCCACCGATCCGGTTCCCCGTGTGGATATGAATCAGATCAGGATCAGGGTAGGACTTCAAAGCGTGCATCAAGCTGAACGAAAACGGGCTTCCGCCCTTGTGATCGAGGATGTTTATCGCGGCGTCGCTCAGGCCCCAATAGGGGTAGAAGTAGGGATACCGCGTGATCTTGAGATTGCCAATAATGTCGCCGTCCTTGTTCGCGGTAGCCCGGGTGCACAGAACCTCGGTATGATGGCCCATCGCGAGCAATTGCCTGCTCGTCTCCGCGACGACGGTTTCCGTGCCGCCCCAATCGTTCAGATCGAAGCGCCGCGCAAATTGCACTATGCGCAGGGCCATGCGGGCCTCCAGCATGCGACGGAGATCCCACGAGGGGCTCCGCAGAGGGTGCACCTCGCCACGTGAGAAACACTGCGGCGATAGGGTTCCGCGTTGTGCCTGAACAGCACGTTTATCACTTCCCTGCAATCCTTCCCAAGCCGCCGCAGTTGGCAGCGGCGCCTGCCCAACGTTCGATCCCCACAGAAGCTGTCAGAGCGACATGCTGCCAATGACTTGTTCGAGGTACTCGCTGGCCTCTACCAGGTCACGCACGATGACCTCTGGGTTCATCGAGACAACCTCCGCTGGCGGAGACATCCCCGGAGAGATGAACACGCACCTGCAACCCGCCGCCATAGCCGCCGCGGCATCGGAAACGCGGTCTCCGACCATGTACGAACGGGAGAGATCGAGCTGATGCTCTTCGCTCGCCTGGAGCAGAAGTCCCGGCTTCGGCTTCCTGCAATCACATCCTTCCCAAGGAGCGTGGGGGCACACGTAGATGTCCGTGATGCGGCCGCCGTGCGCCTCGATTTCTCTCACCAAATAGTCGTTGATCTCGCGAATCACATGTTCCGGCGTGATCCCCTGACCGATTTGCGACTGATTGGTTACGATAATCAGGGGCAGTTCGAGTGCCGCGAGCCGTTTCATCGCGGCGAACGCGCCCGGCAGGAAATGAAACTCGGCCAAGCTCTTGACGTAATCTGGCCGGTCGCCATTGATGGTCCCGTCGCGGTCCAGGAACAGAGCTGGCCGCTGTAAAGGGTGTTGCTCTTCCGCGCCGCGAGCTACTTCCACGACGGCCTCCGG
>JADLCA010000751.1 GCA_020847495.1 Candidatus Hydrogenedentota bacterium
AGGCGCGCCGTCCAGCCGCGCGTAGCGTCCCGCAACGCCGGTGGCATCCGCGCCTGTCGCGAGGGTGTGCGACTCGCCCGTGCTCGTCGTGAAGGTCACGGTGCGCGCAGGTGTTTCAAGACCTTTGCCGTCCGCCGCGTCCGCGTAGTCCGCGGCCTGCCATGACGCCAACGCCGTGGCGATGGACTCGATGGTAGACGTCTGCGGCTTGAGGTCCGAGAAGGGCGCCGCGATGGTCCACGCATCGCCTGTCTTCGTGAGGGAGAGATTGCCTTCGGGCTGTTGCACATCGATCTGCGCGATCGTGGATTTGTCCACTTTCAGCGCGGGAAGATTCACGATGTCGCGCCCCTTCGGGAAGATCTTCTCGAAGGAGTACTTGGGCAACTTGAAGCTCACGCTGCTGTCGGCCGTCGCAACGCGCACGTAACCGTCGCCATCCGGATCGGGACGTCCGCCCTCTATCACGACATCGCCTTCCTTGCCTTCGACCGTGAGGCTGCACTTAAACTTGGGCGCGTCCAGGCCCCAGTCCGCAAGCTTGGCCGGGTCCACGACGTCGGTGGCGGTGAGTGGTGCGAACGCCGCGGCGAGGTTCTCGATGCCCGACTGCTTCACTTCGTTACCGGCGCCGCCTTCCGCGAGCTTCCAGGTTTCTTCCACCTTCGTTTCGGGCTTGGCCTCTTCGCCCTCCTTCTTTTCTTCAGCAGGAGCGGCGGCATCGGGCGTCTCCGCCGGTGTCTCTTCGGCGGGAACTTCTTTCTTCTCTTTCGCGATCACGAAGCGCTTGTCGGGCGTCTCGACGGTGATCTTCGAGATGGTGTCCTTGGCGATGTTGACCACGTCTTTCTTCAGCCACGTTTCGGCCTTGGGCGCCGTGGCCATGTCCTCGCCCATCACGCCGGCTTCGCTGCGCAGGTTGGTGTCGAGCGTGTAAACGCTCTTGGCGCCGGCGGCGCGCATGAACACTTGGTTGTATTTAGGCGCCTTGCCCACGAGCACTTTGAACATCGGCTCCGCGGCATCACGCTTGTAGGCCGCGATGTGGAATGCCGTGTCGTCAGCAAGCTGATAGGGGGCGAGGCCCGCGTCTTCCTTGACGGTGTCGCGCGGCTCGCCTTTGAGCGCGAGGGCCTTGTCGAGGAATCCTTCGATCTTCTTCTCATCGGCGGGCGCGTTGAAGTGGCTGGTGACCCGCCACACATTGGGGTCGCTGGTGCTTCGCTCGACGATGACCTTTTCTTCGGGCTTCCCGCCGGCGAACAGTTCCAGTTTGACCACATCATTCTTGGCCGCGCCTTCCGGCACCAGCATCTCCAGCTTGACCTGATCGACGATCGTTTGCTCTTCCTTCATCGTCTGCTTCAGGACCACCAGTCCCGCCAGGAGGGCGAAGATGATGATCAACGGAATTAGGGACTTCGGTTTCATGCGTTGCCTCCAAGCGGGGCGCCCCTTGCACGGGCGCCCCGAGCGTTTATCTCTGGTTCGGTTTTAGGCCTTGCTGGTCTGGGCCGCGTTGTGGGCGATGGTGTATGCGTTGCGTCCCTGCCGGCGCACGACCGCCACGGCGATGCCCGCGCACGCCACGATGATGTTCACGAGCGCGTAGTTCACGAACTTCCACACGCGCCGCTGCGTGTCCGTGGGCTTGTCGATGATGCGGTCGATCGGCTTCCGGCCACGCACGTTGACAATGTCGTCACCCAGGGTAACCGCATCGACGCTGTTCAAGAATAGGTCCAGGTTGCCGGACTGCAGGAAGTTCTTGTGGAACATCTGCGAACAGCCCATGAGAATCAGCGAGCCCGGGGCCGCCGTCACCGGCGGCACCTCGCCGTCTTCGGGTTCCGGCGGCGTGGGCGGCATGCCCGGAGCGGGCTGCTCGGGCGGCCACGCGGGACGTGGCGCATCCTTGTACGCGTCCGGGAACTGCCCCGTCACCTTTGCGATGATCGGGTACTTCTGTCCCGTTTCCGGTTGTTCGATGGCGGCCTGGGTGATTTGTTGATCGCCCGGGAAGGTCCACGCGCGGTCGGTCGTCTCGGCGATGGTCTTGGCGTCCAGGCCGTACTTCGCCAACTCATCCGGCTTCAGATCCAGGGCGGTGCCCCAGAGGTAGAAGATGGCCGGCAGGCGATTGGTTATCGGCGATTCCTTTTCCATCGTCGTGTTGTTGATCAGCATCTGCATGGGCAGCTTGATGGTCTCACCCCCGCCCAGGAGCGCGGCCAGCGGATTGGCGTTGCTGCGGATGGTCAAGGAGACCTGGTTGACGTCCATCAGGATGTCTTTCGACACGCCCAGGCCATACTTCTCCAGCAGCTCGTTGATTTGCGGGTTTTGCTCCTGCTTGGTCAGGCTCAGGCGGCCGGTCTCCGTCGTGCGGTAGTCCCAGTTGTAGGTTTGCACCGCCAGGACCACCGACTTACCCGAGACGAGGGCGCGGTTGATTTCCCAGCGCTGCCGATCGTTCAGCTCGCGCGGGTTCACGATGACCAGCGTGTCGTATTCCTCCGGCAGCTTGCTGCTCTGCGTGAGGTCGACGCGTTCTACTTCGTACTTCTCGTATTCGAGAATGGCCTGGAGCGTCTCGTAAGGGTCATCCTGCTCCGGAATCGGCTGCCCCAACTGGGCGTAAATCTGGCGCATTTGCGGAGGAATGTTGACAGACTCCTTCGGAGCCATCAACGCCACCTTGGGGGCTTTCTCTCGGGTCATCTTGTAGATGGTGTTGATGAGGCGGTACTCGAGTTCGGGGATGCTCTCGGGCATGATCTGCGG
>JADLCA010000752.1 GCA_020847495.1 Candidatus Hydrogenedentota bacterium
ACCCCAAGAAGGTCTATTGGGGTGAGGCGGCCGGATTTGAAAAAGCCGGCGAGGTGGACTACGATTCCGTCGTAAAGGCCACACCCGAGTACAAGGAGCTGAAAAAGAAGAAGATAGAGCGGGGCACCGGAAAGTACTGGATTCTGATGAGTCAGGCCAGCGACCGGTCCGCCCGGGCAATTGCCCAGGTTGGTCAAGACACCGACTATGACTTGATCGCCGCCCAAGGCTACCTTGGAAGTCTGAAACCGGCAATTCCCGCCGAAGATATAACCAAACTCATCCTGAAACAACTCGAACAATCGCTCACAAAGGGTGAGTCGCTTGCAAAGGGTGAGAAATAGACCTGGGGGTTGGTAGTGAAATCATTGAAACTCTTGACGTGTGCAAACATGCCATCATGGGGGATCGCGGCGTTGTGCGTCCTCGTCCTGGCTGCGGGATGTACAACGCCACGCTCCAATCCGCCGATGACCGAGACGCCGGTGAGCAAGAACCGCGTTCTGGAGCAGCGTTCCAGCAGCCGCGAAGTGGAAGAGGCGCGGCGGATGATCGAGTCGGGCGACACGACGGTGGTCATTCCGCGTCTTTTGCAGTTGATCGCGAAATACCCGAATTCCGATGGCGCGCTCGACGCGCGCTATTGGCTCGGGGTCGCCTATCAGCAGATCAAAAGCTATCGTGACGCAATCGATATCTTCAATGAGTACCTGCGTTTGGCGCCCGAAGGCAAGTACGCGCAAAAGTCCTCGGAAGCGGTCGCAACCCTGCGCGACGAATACGAGCAGAAGTATTGGACAGCGGGCAAGCTGGACGCGGAAATCGCGCGCCTTACCGCGGCGCTGAATGCCGAACCGGATAATCTCGAGATTCAGTTGAACCTCGCCGACAAGCTTTGGATGCGGGGCGACTATGAAAACGCGGGCAAACTCTACGCCAAGGTCATTAAGGACCATCCCGAGCAAGTGAATGAGCCCAATGTGCACGCCCGGGTCGAGGTGTTGCCCTCGGGAGGCTACATCATCTTGACCCCATCGGAAGTCCAGCGGCGCGAAGTGGAGAGCCAGCCTTTGATGATGATTAATACGGCTGCTTTCCAAAGCGGAAAGGACCTCATCACTCGTGAAAGTCTTTATTACGTCGTAACCGGCCAAGCAGTGAACCGCAGCGACAGCGTCCTGTATGGCGTGCAAGTGATCGTGACGATATATGGTTTTGGCAACATGGTTTACGACACAAACACGGTCAACATCGGCCGCCTGAACCCTGGAGAGATCCGGGCGTTCAGCGTTCGGTTCAGCAACTTTCAGAACATCGACGACATTCACCGCTATGAATGCGTCGGCTCGTTCGAAAGGTAAAGGGGGCGCCATGGCCAAATGGCTGAACAGGATAGGACTGCTCGCGCTGGCGCTGGGGCCCCTCGCCCAAGCAGGGGAAGCGCCACCGCCAGCGGTTCAGTATGCCCCGCCGGCTGCGGACGCGCCTCCAGTCCAGATAGGGGCGCCACAGCAAGTCAATGTGACGGTCAAGGTGGTTGAGTTCCAGGCCACGAAAGGGGTCGAAACCGGGCTGAGCGCGTTTTATGCGCGCCGTAATGAGCCCAAAACCTACGGGCGCGTTTCCGACGGCGACGGGGCCATCTCCACCGCCGACCTCACTTTCCCGCTGGATACCGAGGGCGCGATTACGGTCTTTCTGGACCGCATCCGGATGAGTGACGGCGACCTTGAGTTTGTGCTCCAGGGATTGGTCAACGAGAACCGGGCCTACATCCATTCGCGTCCCAAGGCGATGGTCCCGGTGCGGAGCGCGCTGCCCACGGTGATCGAAACCGTGGAAGAGAATCCGTATGAGAACCCGACCGTGGTGGGCACGACCGTCGTGGGGACCACCGATTTCCGGAAAACGGGTGTGATGTTGCAGGTGGGCGTTCCCGACATCATTGACGATGACGGGGATTGGCTTACCCAGGAAGACACCTACATCCAGTTGTCCATCTTTGCCGAAGTGAAGGAACTGGGCGAAGACATCGTGGTGGCCGTGGATGAGCGGTTCGCCAACGCGGACAACGTGGTGGCGCCCACCTTCGTTTCACGAAGCATGAACACCAATGTGTGGGTACGCCACGGGCAAGTGCTGGTTCTGGGAGGTCTATTCCGGAACCGGAAGATTAAGACCCTTGATACCATTCCCGGACTGACAAAAGCCGAAGACCTTGCCGTGGGAGTTGCGGAACGCCTTGTCCCGGGCAATTTCATCGGTTCGCCTGTCTCGTCCACCATTGGGAACCGGCAGACCGAGGAGCAACGCCGCGAATTGGTGTTCTTCATCACATGCGAGGCATGGCAACCGGCATTTACGGTAGCCGATGAATCGGAATTCGCTGAGGAAGATGCGCCGAAAGAGAAACTTAAGCCCACCGATGTCATCGGCGATGTCATCGGCGGCATAGCGGGTATACCGGAAGGGATCGCCGAAGGCATCGCAGGCGAGGAACGCGAGAAAGGCGTCGACTCCGAGTTGGGAGGCAGCCCATGATGAAGCACGCAGTATTAGGCTGTTTCCTTGCGGTATTCCTTGCCGCGGGACTTGCCACTGCCCAAGACCCGGCGCCGGCGCCTGAGGCGGCTCCTGCCCCTGCACCCGAGGCGGCTCCCGCGCCTGCACCCGAGGCGGCTCCTGCCCCTGCACCCGAGGCGGCTCCTGCCCCTGCACCCGAGGCGGCACCCGCCTCTGCCCCGGAAGCAGCGCCCGCTCCCGCGCCCGAGCCAGCACCTGCGCCCGCCCCGGAGGCAGCACCTGCACCTGCCCCGGAGCCAGCGCCTGCACCTGCCCCGGAGCCAGCGCCCGCTCCCGCGCCCGAGCCGGCGCCTGCGCCTGCCCCGGAAGCAGCACCTGCTCCCGCGCCTGAGGCAGCGCCTGCACCTGCCCCGGAAGCAGCGCCCGCGCCTGCGGAAGCGGCTCCCCCCCCGCCGCCACCACCGCCGCCCAAGGATATCCGGCAGGTTCAGGTCCAGGTTTGGATCAGCCAAACCGACGAGGACGGTGCACGCGAGGTCGGGTCCAATTTGAATTACACGCGCTTCGTGCGCGGGGTGGAGCAGAGTGGTTCGCTTGAACGTCTGCGTACGGAGACGTTTACCCCGAATGATGACACATTTTCATCGACGCTGCCCGCGCCGGATGGCAGCCCGTATCCGGATAACGTGCGTTTGACGCCAGAGTCCAATACTCCGTGGACGAATGGCAATGCGCTCATCAACGACCCCGACCGCAGTGGCGAGTATCAACTCAACACGCAGCGCGGCGCGGGATTGACGTACAGCATCATTGACAATGATCGAGGCACGATTGAAGGTATTCTGCGTGCGGTCGAGACAAAGTCCGACTCGGACCTGATCTCCAAGCCGGAACTACTGGTCATCAACGGGCAGACAGCTATCATCAAAGCAGGTGATGAAATTCCGTACCAAGGCGTCGAGTACAAGACCGGCGTGCCCATTTTGAAGATTTCGTGGCGCGAACTGGGTGTCAACATCAACATGCAGCCAGTGATTCTGCCCAACGAACTCGTTCAGATAAACATCACCAATCTGGAAGTGAGCGACCGCCTAAAGGACACGCCAATCCAGGGCCTTCAAGTGCCTGTGTTTTCCACGAGAAAACAAACGGGATCGGTCCTTGTGCCCAACACGCAGACGCTGGTGATTGGCGGGCTTTCGAGCCGGGTCGTGCGCAAGACGGAAAAGCGCGTGCCGATCATCGGGCGCTTGCCAGTGCTGGGGCTGCCCTTCCGCGGACGCGAGAACGACATCATCAACAGCCACCTGCTGATCTTCGTGTCGCCGACGGTCGTCGACCTGCGCGAGATGAAGCCGCCCATGCAGGACGCGTTGGACTTCTGGCGCGGCGTGGAGTGGCGCAATCGCGAGCAGTTGGCGCAAGAGGCCGACCTCATGGACGAGGATTTGTAAGCGGAGCTAGACAGGAAGCTTGGCGGGCTGTGCGAACCGCCGGGGCGATCACTTGATCGAAGCGCTGTGCTGCCGCGCTCGGCGAGCGAGGCAGTACGGAGGCGCTTTCCGCTTTCACGATTCTCCGCGAACTCCCCGCTTCTGCGTTTGAGTGGGCCCGGATTACGGGCGAGACGCCCGTGCCCCCTTCCATAAGATCACGTGTGCCTGCGACGCATTGAATTCTGGGGGGAAAGTCGCGCATGATCCGCTTTCCATGACCGCCTTTTTCAAAACATATTCCCTTTCCATCGCCAGTGGTGTGGTGCTGGCCCTTTGCTTCCCGGGGTGGCACCTGTACCCATTGGCCTGGGCTATCCTTGTCCCTTTGTTGGTACGCTGCTGGTCCTGTTCACCGCGCCAAGCGGCGGGCCACTTCTTCCTCGCGGGAATGTCCTTCTACCTGGTCCTGCTGCAGTGGCTGATGAGCAACGTGTATTGGGCGGGCGGCTGGGCTTTCTGGGGCTATGCTGGCCTCTGCATCATCATGAGTCTTTACTGGGCCCTGCTGGGCACCGTCTGGGTGTATGTGCGGGGCACCTCGCCGCGCGTTCCCGCGGCCGCGGTGCTGGCGCTGCTATGGATGGCCATGGAGTTCCTGCAGGCCACGGCATTCACGGGATTCGGTTGGGGCGCTCTCGGTTATTCGCAGGGCAAGGACCTCTATCTGATTCAATGGGCGGCCCTGGGGGGCGTGTCGCTGGTTTCGGGCATCCTCGTCCTGGTAAACGCGCTGCTGGCGGGGGTCGTCGCGGAACGCAGATTCTGCATGATGCGTCTTACCGCCGCGGCCGCGATTGCGGCGGGCGTCCATGGCGCTGGCTACCTGCTCGCCAAACCCGCCCTATATGGAGACCTACCGTTCCAGGTGGGACTGCTGCAGGCGGACTTTCCTCTCGAGATGAAGTGGGATCCGGAATACACGGTGGATATGGTGGCCAATGCGGCGGAAAAATCGCGCATGCTCGACCAGAGCACTCCCGTTTCGCTCGTGGTGTGGCCGGAAAGCCTCATCATGGACGATGTCGAGGTGCCCGAAATCCTGGAAGAAATCCAATCGCTGACCCGCGATATCGAGGCTCCTTTGTTCGCGGGAACGCATCGCACGAACCGCGATACAAGCGGCAGCATGAATTCCAGTGTGCTCGTCGAGGCCGATGGCACCGTCGCGGACTTCTACGACAAGATCCATCTCGCGCCCTTCGGCGAATACGTTCCGTTGAGCGAGTGGCTGCCTTTCATCTCGAAAGTGGTACCGGCCATTGGCGACATCGAAGCGGGAACCGTCCCCAAGACCCTGCAGACCGGGAAGCGGCGCATCGGTCCGCTGATTTGTTTCGAGGTGCTGTTCGCGCCGATGGCCGCGCGTCTGCGGGACGAGGGAGCGGACCTGCTGGTCGTCATCACAAACCTCGGTTGGTTCGGGAGCAGCAGCGCGGTCAGTCAGGAACTCGAGGTAGCCCGGCTGCGGGCCGTCGAAACGCGGCTTCCCCTGGCCCATTGCGCCAACACCGGCATTTCGGGGATGTTTGACCCCTACGGCCGGTTTTCACTCATCGACATCTATTTCGACGGCCACGGCAATGCTTATCGCATGGCTGATATCGGCCCGGAGGCGACGCGGATGCACCGCCTGGGCGGTGTGTTGCCCGCGGCGTTGCCCGCACCGCATCCGTTGCCGATCGGGCCGTGGCTGGCGCCACGTGCGGCGCTCCTCGCGAGCGCGGTCCTGGTGGCTGGGGCATTGGTATCGCGCCGAGCGCGCGGGAAGCGAGCGGCGGGAGAGCACGCCTCTTCGCCAAGGCAAGACAACTGAAGGCAGCGAAAGCGCCTCTTTCGGGGATAGAACTCTTCATGCAGGATTCCGATCGCAGTACCTCACGGTTTGCCATCATCTTCGCGGCAGGCACACTGATCAGCCGCGTTCTTGGGGTGGGGCGCGACCTCGTGCTCAACGTGTTCATTCCCGACGGGTCGCGCGAAGCGTTCATCGTGGCCTTTCGCTTTCCGAACATGCTGCGCGATCTCGTGGGCGAGGGCGCGGCCAATGCCGCCTTCGTGCCGGTGTTCTCGGCCACGCTCGAGAAGCGGGGAGAGAAGGCATTCCGAGAAGTGGTCGCAGCCGCCATGGGCGGCATGATTCTCTTGCTGGGCGTGCTCAGCGTGCTGGGCGTGTTGCTCGTGCCCGAACTGCTCCGGGGCCTCAACGCCATTCATCCGCTTACGGGGGGCGAGCAGCTGTCTACGGAATCCATCGCCCTGGCCTCGTCGTTGTCGCGCTGGATGTTCCCCTATCTGTTCTGGATAGGGTTGGCGGTGTTCTCGATGTCCGCTTTGTTTACGGTGAAGCACTATGGGACACCATCGTGGGCTCCGGCCCTGCTCAATGTGTGCATGATTGGTGCGGCCTACTTCTTCCGCGACACGTTCAGCGACCCTTCCTACGCGCTTGTCGCGGGCGTGTGGGCGGGAGGCGTCACGCAGGTGCTCGTCCAGTACGTGGCCATGGCGAAACACGTGGGGGTGTGGCGTCCTTCTTTCCACCTGAGACAGCGCGAGATCTTCACGATGCTCGCCCTGATGGGCCCTGTCATTATTGGCCAGGCCGCGGGCGAGGTGAACAAGCTGGTCGATACCCTCTTCGCGTACAAGAGTGCCGTGGGCAGCGTGACGGCCCTGTACAACGCCAATCGCCTTGTGCAACTCCCGCTGTCAATCTTTGGATTCGCAGTAGCCGCAGCCGTTCTGCCCGCGGCCTCGCGTGCAGCCGCCCGCGACGATTTCAAGGCGGTTCGCGCCTTGCTCATGCAGGGGATGCGACAGTCCTTCTTCATGATCGCGCCTTCCACGCTGGGGCTCATCGTTCTCGGCGAGCCTATCGTTCGGCTTCTTTTTGAATACGGCCACTTCAGTCCTCGGGACACGGAGTGGACATCCATCGCCCTTTCCATCTATGCCGTTGGACTCATTGCGTTCGCCTGGGTGAAGGTGGCCGTAACGGGATTCTTCGCAGTGCACAATACGAAGACACCCGTGATTGTGTCGTCGATGAGCATGGTTCTGAATATCATTCTCAATGTCATTTTGGTGGGCCCGTATGGCTACAAGGGCCTTGCGTTCGCGACCTCGGTGTCGTATTTCGTGAACTTCGCCGTCTTGTACCTTCTGCTCTGCCGCCGCTACGGCGCCTTGTGGGATGGGCCATTGTCTGCAGCGCTTCTTCGCATGGCGGTGTCCACCGCCGTCATGTCCGCCGTGGCCTACGCGGCCTACGTGCGGACACTCGCGTATTTCGGCGGCGACACCGTGCCTGACCGGCTCGCGGCAGTTACCATACCCCTGACTGCGGCAATCTTCTCGTACTTGTTCGCATCGTGGTGCTTTGGCATACCGGAACTCAAGACTTTCAGCCGCGTCCTGCTCCGCAGGCGGGGGTAACGCACGGGTTTGGGATAGACCCGAATGGCACTGACTTTTGATCGTGCAAAACCGGGCGCGTACCAAAGATCGTTGTGAAGACACATCAACTGGAAGCGCCAGAATTCTTGCTGGCATCTTGAAGAGCCGGCAGGGATGCCGGCGCTCCTGGCCGGTATGCCCGGCGTCGCGGTATGTTTCGTGTTGGTCCAAAATCGGTAATGCAAAGAGTCAGGGCCATTGGAGCCACTCCCGTTCAATTGTCGAAAGAGCCGCGCCCCTCGACCGAAGGAGGGAGAGAGCGCAACCTCCCCCCGGCGAGGGGCGCGTAGAGACGCGTGGTGGACAGGATGAAAGCCTACGGCTTCGGCGCGAAATCGGCGTCCGTCAGCACCCCATCCTTGTTGGAATCGTAGGCGTCGAATGCTTCCTTTGGATATCCCGGCTTCGCCGCCGACACTTCCTCGAACGTGACTTGTCCGTCGTGGTTTGCATCGGCCTCCTTGAGCTTCTTCGCCGCATCCATCCGCGCCTCGTGGCCACCTTGTTTGTCTGGTCTACTGGCGCCGTCGCGATCCGCCTTGGACAGCACGCCGTCCTTATTTCGATCCATCTGATCGAAACGCTCCCGGGTGAAGTTGGGAGCGCGCTGCTGCATCTCCTCGAAGGTAATCTCGCCGTTCCCGTCCGCGTCCGCGTTGCGAATCAGGTTCATGGCGTTGGTCGCCGCATCCTGGGCGTTGGGCGGACGCAGCTCGTCGCCGGTCAGGATCTTGTCGCTATTTTTGTCGAGCGCGGCGAAGCGCTCTGGCGTCATGCGGGGGAAGGCCGCGGTAGCTTCCTCCTGCGTGAGCTGGCCGTTGCCGTCGGTGTCCGCGCGCTTGAGCATTTCCTTGGCAAGCGCGCCGCCCATCGCCTCGCTTTGCGGCACCTCGTCGGTGGTGAGTTTCCCGTCCTTGTTGCGGTCCATCATGTTGAAGCGCTCGGCTGGCATGTTTGGAAACGTCGTGTGAAGCTCCTCCAGAGTGACCGCACCGTCCCCGTTGACGTCCGCCTTCTTGAACAACGGTTTGTCACCGCCGCGGTCCTTCATCACACCAGCCGCGGCTTCACGGCCTTGCCGGGCTTCCTCGGTGGAAAGCAGGCCGTCGCCATTCTTGTCCCATTTGCCGAATCGCGCCTGTTCGAGATTAGGAAGAACCGCCTGCAACTCCTCGAAGCTGACGGAGCCGTCCCCGTTTGTATCTGCTTTCTTGAACAGCGCGCCTTTATCCTGCCCTTCGCGGACCGATCGTTTATCGCCGTCCCCCGGTTGCCCGCTCATCGCGGGGAACGCCCAACCCACAAGAACCGCACCGCACAGTATGAATAACCCAACCCTTGTCATTGCTTTGTTCCTCCGTGGCCGGCTGCCGCCGTCTACCCCCTTTAACACCTGAGAGTGAGGGCGGTTCCGTGGAGTTCCGAGGAGGGGATGAAGAACGGGCTGCCGCCGGCAGGTGCGCCGCCCTGACTTTTCCCGGCAGCATTCCAAAACCTGCGACTGGCGCGGAGAGATTTGGACTGGCAGTATATCCTTTAATATATATATAATATTATACGCACAACGGAACGTTCGCGCTCAATCCGGGTCACCTCACAGGCGGGCCGCCCAGCGTCCGCTCAATTGCCTCCGGTCGTGTCGATCGCGCCAGCAAAACCCGGGCCGCCCGCGGCGACGTACCCCCGGCTCGCCCCGGACACATTCGGGCTCACCCAGAAGGCGTACAGTTTCCCTTGCCGGAGGTGGAACCGGAACCTGACAGGCTTATCCGACAACTCGGAGAGGTCTTCAACCCCGTCCCAGCGAACCTCACACTTCGTCTTGTCGTGCTGGACAGGCACACAGGCCGCGGCCGTGAATGGCGCCACACTGTTTCCGTCCACATCCAGAACTTCCGCCTTGAGTTCGCCGTCCCCGGCATCGACATTGACAAAGAGGCTTTTCCCGCTGAAGCGCAGGGGGCGTGTGGTGAGGGTTGCCGCGTCTGGACCTGCCTCCATGGACGCGAAACCGTCGCGCCGCATGACGGCTAGGCCGGTGCTCCCGTCCGCGTCCTGAAAGTGCGGCGGGTCTCCCCGGCGGCCGCTGGCGTAGAAGCGAAGCTCATCGCCCACGATGAGACAGCCCCCGCCGGCCGACTGGACATTGCCCCAGTTCCAGTCATCCGCGTTTTCCGACACAGGAAGGAACGAACTCCGGTCGGGCCGCGACCAGTGGAAGCCATCCCGGCTGAACCCCACGCAGACCTCGTTGATCTTGGGGCGCATTTTCTCCATGTCGGCGATGGCCCGCTGGATGGAGAAGAACCCCAGCATGACGCTTTCATAGGCGACGGCATCCAGGTTGTAGAGTTCCGGCGCAACCTGGCCCGGAGAACGGCTTACGTCGAGCGAATCCGCGGAGGTCCACAAGACCGGCTCCTCCGGTTTCCACAGCGTGTTGGAAACGAGGTCCGGGCTTTCCCAGTACCGCCGGCACCGCACGGCATGGCTCACTCCAGGGACGCCGCCGGTGTAATGGCGAATACTGAACACCCATTGCTTTCGGAACGGGTTCCAGAATGCGGAATTGCGATCGCCGCACGGACCCGTCTTCGCCATCTCGCGGCTCCAATGGATGCCGTCGTGGGAGAAATGCACGCGCATCGAGCAGAGTGCGCCGTTCCATTTGACACCCGCTTCGACCGCACCGGGATCCACGCGAGAGAGCACAAACTTGAAGCGGCGCTCGGGATTGGCTTCCTCCAGGTCCAGCCACACGACCGAGGCGCCTTCCGCATTGGGGAAGACGATATTGGTCCCCGGGACGACATCGAGCAGTGGCTTATCCCATGCGATCCCGTCAGGGGAAGTCGCATAGCACAGATGCCGGTCGCCGTAGTCGGCGAGGTACCACGTCTTGAAAAGGGAATCCGCGGGGTCATACCACACGCCGCCGCTGAATGGCATGGCCATGGGACCCTCGCGCTCGCCATGCGCGCTTTGTTCCCAGGGTTGGTCGGGCCTCAGCACCGGACTCGCCGGATGCCACTCCGGCTTGTGGAACGCACGCGACATCGAGGTTTGCTCGATGAGGAAGTCGTCCACGAACAACTGGCGTCCGGCATCGATTGGGATGACCTCAGGGGGTGAGAGCAGATACGGCGGTTGTACTTCTTGGCCGAGTACCATGTCTCTTGGCGGCCATTCCGCGGGCGGGACGATCCCGTTGTAGGCCGGAGCGGCCACAGCCGCCTGGAATCCCCCGGCCGCCAATAGAAGCGCAACGGCCTTGAAGCAACCTGCCCGCGCACGCAGTCTCTCAGAATGGATGCTCATCCGCTCCCTCTGTTCGTGTTCGTCCGTGTTCGTCCGTGCCGCACCCGCTGCGACGCTCACGACAGGGACATCGTCTCTGTACAATACCAATGACGCCAAGAACGCGGCAACGCGAAGTTCCAAATTGAGTTGTTCGTCCTTTATTCGTACCATGTCCGTCTGGCTTCCTTTCCAGAATACTGGACAAGGAGAGACTCCGGGTGTTGGAGCGCGTACTTGGGCCGTTCGCCGAGCATCATGTGCACCGGCTTTGCCATAACTCGCCATGAGGGATGTACCTTCGTGCTGGTCACCGCTATTGTGCCGACAAGAAATGAAGCGGATGGCATCGCCATCGTGGTTGATGCGCTGCGCCCCCACGTGGACGAGATCCTCGTGGTGGACGGGCATTCCAACGATGACACCCGGAAACGCGCCGAGGAAGCCGGCGCCACGGTCATCCTGGACAATAACAAAGGGAAGGGCGATGCCTACTGGGTGGGCATCGAAAATGCCAAAGGCGACATCGTGGTGTTCATGGATGCCGACGGGTCGCACAACGCCAATGACGTGCCAGCCCTTCTCAAGCCCATTCTCGAGGACCGTGCCGATCTGGTCATCGCGTCGCGCCATAAGGGCGGCAGCGACGAGTGGGAAGGCGATATCGACACTTGGCTGCGCGCCGTGGGCAGCGGTTTCCTCAGCGTAGCCATCAACAAGCGGTGGGGCTCCAACTTGACGGATGTCTTGAATGGGTTCCGCGCGGCCCGCCGCGAGGCCGCCTTGACCGCCCGCCTCCACGTCTACGATTTCGATGTGGAGCAACACATGATCGCGCAGTTTCTCAAGCATGGCTATCGCGTCACGGAAATCGCCAGTCACGAAGAATGCCGCAAATGGGGAAGCTCGAAGTTGCCCACCTTTCGCAAGGCGCACCTCTTCTTCTGGCGGCTCTTCGTCGACATGGTCACCGGCAAGTGACGTGCGTGCGCCAATATCGCCTGGGCGCAGTGCATTCGCTGCGCAGTTTGCATTTGATGGCTCATGAGGCTTCTCGAATTGTACACAGACCTCCGTTCTGTGTCCCGGAGGGACAGTCGATAGTAGACCAGGAATTCATTCCTGGGTCTGGACGACACATACTCGAT
This sequence comes from Candidatus Hydrogenedentota bacterium, assembly GCA_020847495.1. Classification (GTDB taxonomy): domain Bacteria; phylum Hydrogenedentota; class Hydrogenedentia; order Hydrogenedentales; family SLHB01; genus JAHDWY01. The sequence continues at coordinate 11,921 of JADLCA010000752.1, forward strand.
GAGTCGCTTAGGTACGACAGAAGGCATGTGTCGATCAGCCACCGTCGGTACCCCACCAAATGCGTTTGGTGCGGTCTCAATGAGATACCTCAGATTCTTGTTGGACTCTGCCGTCCCTCCGGGACTGGACGGAGGAGGGTGGCCGTGAGTAACCCAGGAATGAATTCCTGGGCTGTTTTCTATCGTCCCTACGGGACTCACTGGCGATTGCTCAGGCGGTTGCGATGCGCTACGCAACATCGCAGTTCATATATGATCCCAGTAAAGCGCACATCTGCACGTACCGCGGCGAGTCCGCGAACGCGAGGACTGTCATGACCCCAAACGGGAATCAACGCCTGAGCTTTGGCGACTACTACTCGTCGCCGGGCGGGGGGCGTCTGTTTCGCTGGCTCGACTGGGCCAAGGTGCGGAAGACCGCGAGTCTCGTCGGAGCCCTCGGCGACACGCCACGCATCCTCGACCTGGGCTGCGGCGCCGCCGCCGTTACCGGCCGGATTGCCCGCGATTTTCCCCGCGCGAAGGTCCTCGGCGCCGATATCGACGCCAAACTGCTCGATACCGCCAGACTGCGCGGGCTCGAGGTGCACCTCGTGGACTTCGACAAGCCGCTGCCCTTCGAGGATGCATCCTTCGACCTGATCGTGATGGTCGACTCGATCGAGCATGTCCGCTGCCGAAGGGATACGATGGTACAGGTCACGCGTCTCCTGAAACCGGAAGGCACGTTGCTTGTTTTCACGCCGCCCTACGATACCTTCACGTGGTGGCTGGGCGAACGCCTGTTCCGCCTGGTCACGCGCCGCCCCACCGACCACGTCTCTCCCTTCACGCGGGAGTCGCTGGACTGGCTGCTGAATGAGAACTTTGAAGATACGGCCACGGGCTATCTGAACTTCGGATTGACTCTGTGGGGCGTGGGCAAGAGTAAGAATGCAACGTAACTTCACTTTGTTGACACCTGCCGCGCGCGTCATTTGCATAGATCCGGGATTCTTGTGAGTCTCGGGAGGATTCAGCATATAGGCTCAAATTCACAGGCCTATCACTTTTGACATCCAATCAACTTACTCGAGCCACCCGCGCGAGTGTTGCTTAACCCGCTTCTCGCGGGGACGCCTCGTTGAGTCTGATGATCGGTTCCACCGCGTCCCGCCATCTTCAATAGCCCTGCGGGATGAGGAGCGACCGGGGGGAAAGAATTCCAGCCTTTCACATTCTTGATGCCGCAGTCATGAGATACCTTTCTTACGTCCCTTTGTACTTGGGTGGGGAGGAAACCTTTTTGAGTCAAATGGTGTTAGATGGAGTGGCGATACCTGTGCCGATAGCGTGAATCATTGGAACTCAGGGGTGAAGTTCCCATGCATGTACAGCGAAGATCTGTGCTTGTTCTTGTTGTGGCTTGTCTTGTTGCTTGTTCTTACCAAGTTGGTTATCAATTGCGCGCATTCGAGGAAGCTACTGCCGTCTCCGTGGAGCCATTGAGCCTGCCGGAGACTATTCCAATTGCAGATTGCACGGAGCCACTTGCGGAGCCCGAGGGCGACGGTGCGTCTGAGAGCGTGTATGGCACCGGGAAGAGCAATTGGTCTCAGGTGGGGCCAGCTTCACCACACGCATCTCAATTGGACAGCGAGGCCGCCGAGACGCTGAATGCGCTGGGCTACCTTGATGGTTACGAGCCGCCCGTGTCAGCGGCAACCGGGGTCGTTTTCGCCGACACGCGCCGCTGTTTCGGCGGCTACCGGCTGTATGTCTCGGGGCACAAGCCCGAGGCGGCCCTTATCTCCGCCGATGGCGCTCTGGCGCATTCCTGGTCAATACCTTTTTCCATGGCCTTTCCCGACGTGCCGCCCGAGGAGACCTACGCAAGCCGTTTCCGAAGAGCCTATGTCTATCCGAATGGCGATCTCCTGGCAATATTCGATCTGGCGGGTCTCGTGAGACTCGGAGTGGATTCTTCGATCAAGTGGGTCCATCCGGGTGCGAGTCACCACGATTTTGACGTGCAGCCCGATGGGAGCATCTATGTCATCGACTCCGCAATCGAGTCGGTGCCGGAGCAGGAGAACGCGATCATCGGTTATATCACCCGCCTGACG
>JADLCA010000753.1 GCA_020847495.1 Candidatus Hydrogenedentota bacterium
CACCGCGCCGCTCATGAACTCCTAGTACGGGGGTGTCAGCGCTGGCAGCGGTGATCGCGACATCTCCTGGGGATTCCTCTTCCTGACGAACCTGCTCCGCAAGTATGAAAAAGTCAATGGCTCCATCTACACGGAATTGTCGGACATCGAGTGGGAACACAATGGGTTCATGAACTACGACCGCTCGGACAAGGTCTACGGGTACCCCGCCGACATCACGGTCGCGGACCTGCAGGGGGCGGAGTTCCTCGTGATGGACTGCCCACCCTACCAGAAAGTGAACGTAGGCAGCCCGGTGAGCATCCCCCTCTTGCTCAGTCATTGGTCCGAGACCTCGGGTTTGAAGCTGCGCATGTCCGTCAGTGGACGGAGTGTGGACGGGCGCCCCTGGACAGAGTGGGTGCCCGCGGTGGAGCGCCCGCTCGAGGCGGCGCCGTATCGCGTGACACCGCAAGGCTCTTTCGACTTCACGGCACCCAACGCAGGCGGTTTGATGAGAATCGCCGGCGAAGTCTTTGAGGGAGACAAACGTGTCGCCGCGAACTACTGTGTGGTGCACGTGACGGACGGCGAGTGCTGGCCGGGGCCCACGCAGTACCTCGTGCCGTTTCCCGTGGATTCCTACTCAGACCTCACCTTCGCGGAATCATGCCTGACGCGCTCGCACCATCCGGGCAAGGTGTACGGATTCAAGAGCGGATACATCGAGTATCAGATTCAACTACCCAAGGATTTCGATTCAAGCACTATCGAAGCATGCCGTCTCATCGCGGAGATCGGCGCAAAGGCGGACCGGGAACTGGTCGACTGGCCGGAACGCGTCAACCGCCAGGACTACCCGCAAACGGATGGAAAGCAGTGGCCAAGCGATGTGACGTTGAGTGTGGCTGGCATCGAAGCCGGCGTCATTCCGATCGAGTCCGATTTTGCGGATGCGCGCGGGGTGCTTTCCCATGTGGCCGGATTTCATCATGGGTCGCACGGCACTGTGGCGACCATTCCACTGGAAGGAGACGTTCTTGCCGCGGTGAAGAGCAGTATCGGCGAGGACAAACCGATTACCCTGCGCTTCGAGGTGAAGCCTGACGCGGCGCATGTGGGCGGACTCGCGCTCTACGGAGCGTCGATGGGGCGCGCACCGCTCGACCCGGCGCTGCTCTTTACGCTGGCCGCGGGAGCCGGGAAACCCACGGGCGAGGCAAAACTCATTAACCGCATGTCAAACCGTTTTGAGACCATTCTTCAAACCGGGCCGGACGGCCACGAGTGGCGATACACCACCAGTGCTCCGGCCGAAGGATGGCAGAATCCGGAATTCGATGACGGGACTTGGGCCAAGGGGAAAGCGGGCTTTGGCACGGCCGGCACCCCGGGTGCCCGGATGGGGACGGAATGGAACACTACAGACATCTGGCTGAGGACCACCGTGAAGGTACCCGCACTGTCTGAGAAATCGCTCGCGTGGCTGTCGCTGCATCATGATGAGGACGTAGAAGTCTTCGTCAACGGAGCGCCGCTACTCGAGCGCAAGCGGTTTGCGAGTGACTACGAGCAGATCCCGCTCAAGCCCGAGCAGCGCAATCTGTTTCAAGCGGGCAAGCAAAACGTTATCGCCGTGCATTGCCACCAAACGTCAGGCGGTCAATTCGTGGACCTCGGCCTGACGATACTGGCGCGTGAATAGACCCAAGAGGACCTGCGAAACATGACTGCAGTGCGCAAGCGCAAAACGGACACTCGATATGGCGAAGCGCTCGCAGGGGTGCGCCGCATGGCCCGGAAGGTTGAACCGGAGCCGGGTCACGCGTTCCAGGTGTGCCGCGTGTCGGAACAGCTTTTCGATGCCACAAGCGCGCTGCACGGCTTGGGTCCGCACGCGCGAACGCTGTTGTCCGCCGCGGCCCTCTTGCACGATGTGGGACTGGCCCTGGGCGCGAACGCGCATCACAAACTCGCGCGGGACCTTATTCTGGGCTACGAGTTGCCGGGATTCACGGAGCGTGAGCGCATGATGATTGCCTGCATTGCACGGTATCACCGGAAGGGAATGCCGAAACCCACGCACAAAGTGTTTCGTGACCTCGACAAGGAGGAACAAGCCGTCGTGGTTCGCCTCGCGGCGCTGCTCCGCATTGGAGACGGTTTCGATCGCGCACACGATGCCGCGGTGCGCAGACTGAACGTGAAACAAGAAGACAGACAGGTGACCATCCTCGCCCATATGCGGCACCCGAGTCCCACGGATCTGTGGGGAGCATCGCGCAAGACGGACCTGTTTGAAAACACGTTCGGCGTGAAAGTGCTCATCGAATCCAAGGAGGAATAGGTGCGGCGATTGCTTACAGGGGCCGTGACCACGGCCGTGGTGCTGGCAATCGCGGGTTGCCAGTCGAACCGGCACTGCGCTGTGGACGATTTTGTGCCGCAGCCCGGCGATTTGCTCTTTCAAGACATCGATTGCGGCCCGCTCTGTGACGCCATTGAGACCGTCACGCAGGGCGTTGACGGCGCCCATTTCTCGCACGTGGGAATCGTGTCACGGACGGACAGCGTCGAGCCGTTGGTGATCGAGGCCGTGAGCGCGGGCGTGACCGAGACCCCTCTGTCGGATTTCCTCGCTCGCAGCAAGGACGCGAGGGGAAAGCCCAAGGTACTGGCCGGACGTCTGGATGAGGCTCACCGGTCGCTCGTTCCTGAAGCACTCCTTGTGGCCCGGAGCTTTCTGAACGTCCCCTACGACGGCCTCTATGTGATCGACAATTCCTCCCTGTACTGCTCGGAACTGGTGTACGAAGCGTTCCGTCAGGCAAATGAAAACGAGCCCGTCTTCGCGCTCCACCCGATGACGTTCAAGGACCCGCAAACCGGCGAGTACTTCGCGCCGTGGGTCGCGTACTATGACTCGCTTGGCGCGGCGATCCCTGAGGGACAGCCGGGACTCAATCCCGGGAGCATTTCGCGCGAACCAACGGTTCGTATCGTGCACGCCTACGGGCGGCCAGAAGGTTGGCAACCGGGAGCCGCCACGAGGTAGACTGACGCTCTTCGTACCGATTCCCGCAGCGCGTTTGGTGGCGCAACGCGCGCGCAGCATGTTCGTGAAGAGGAGAATCCGCGTGCCCAAACGATGCACACTCGGTCACCGTATGGCTCTCGACGCCTTGCGGAAAAGGCTGCCCGCACTCTATGCCGCCCGTGACGCGGCCAGCCGCTACGATGCGGACGGAATCCACGATATGCGTGTTGCTTCGCGCCGTTTGCGCTCCGTGCTGGTCGCGCACAAGACCCAACTGAAACAGAAGGCTTCGGATGAACTGTTGAACCGGTTCAAAGCCATTACGGGCGGCCTCGGCGTTGCTCGGGAATTGGATGTCACGTGCGCGCTTTTGGAGAAGAAGCGTTCCAAGATGAAGGGCGCCCCAAGAACGGCCGCAACCCAGGTCCTCGGCGCCCTGCGCGCCTTGCGCAAGAGCGAAACCCAAAGTGTGGACGCCGGAGTGCATCTGGCCGCGGAGGAGCGCATTGAGGCTGCCGTGCGTCAACTTGAGTCCGAATCCGGGAAATGTAAGCACTGCTATCTGGCATCCGCGGAGGAAGCACTGGAAAAACGTCTCGCGCTGCTCGACAAGCGCTACGCGCTCTGGCAGAAGACGCACAGCGAAGAAGAGCTGCATCAGGTTCGGATTGCCTTCAAGCATCTTCGTTATCACGCGGAGGTCTTCCAGCCGCTTTATGGGCAGCCCATGGAGGACTTCATCAAGAAACTCAAGAGCGCGCAGGAGCACTTGGGGGCTTGGAATGACGCCCGGGTATTGCGCGATTATGTGGAACGTCTGGCGCACGACCTGAATGGGAAGGCGTCGGAGGGTGTCGCGCAATTACACAGCGAGTTGGACCGGGAAGCCGACGGGCTCCTCGATGCATTTGAGGCAAGCGCGGAGGATCTGTTCAATGAAGAATCGCACGCCCGCATTCGTGACCTCTTCGCGGACCCGTCACATACATGCTGTGACCGCAAGAAGGATGAGTGAACGGGCTGTGTTCAAGGGAGGTTGAGGATGCGTTGGAAATCGACGGCGATAATCGTGCTTCTGCTGTTCCTGGCCGCACCGTGCTATGCGCAGACGGCGCTGACGGTCATGTCGTTCAATATCCGCTATGGCACCGCGAATGATGGCGATAACGCCTGGGAAAAGCGCCGTGATATTGCGGTGGCCATGATCCGTGAGTACAGTCCGCTCGTGATCGGCACACAGGAGTGCCTGGACTTTCAGGCCGACTACCTCGTGCAGCAGTTGCCTGAATACCGGTGGTTTGGCGTGGCACGCGAGGCGGACGGCTCGGGGGAACGAATGGCCGTGCTGTATCGCGCCAACGAGGTGAGTCCGATCGAGTCCGGCAATTTCTGGTTATCGGAGACACCCTCAGTGCCGGGTTCGATGTCCTGGAACACCTCGTGCACCCGCATGGCGACGTGGGCGAAGTTCTATCACTACACGTCGAAGCAGTACTTCTATTTCGTCAACACGCACCTGGATCACAAGAGCGAGCCCGCGCGTCAAGGCGGCGCGAAGGTCCTGGCGGAGTTTATTGGAAAGCTCCCTGCCGACGCCCCCGTGATTCTCACCGGGGATTTTAACTCCAAGGCCGGCGGCAGCGAAGCATACACCATCCTTACGGGAAGTGGATTGGCTGACACCTGGAACACGGCAAAGGAGAAGGTTGGCCCGCCCATAACGTGGAGCGCCTTCAAAGCGCCCGAGCCCAACGTGGACAGGCGCATCGATTGGGTTTTGACGCGAGGTCTAGTCACTGTGGACCGTTGCGAGACCGTCATCTTCAATCAGGATGGCCGCTACCCCAGCGATCACTTCCCCGTTGTAGCGCAGCTGACACTGAGCGAGGCTCAGGCCGCAGCACCCTGATCAGGCTTCATCGTATACGCGTATCTCGTAAACTCGAGCGCTGGGACCGCCGTTTGTGGCGAGCACGGTCAGGCGCAACACGTCCGTCTGGATCCGTTCAAAACGATGGACACGACGGCGCGCGTAGTTGCCAATGGCCTCGACGAGTGTGCGCCATGTGAGACCATCGTGGTACTCGACACGGTAGTCTTTCACGCAGTCCGGGTAGCGAAACAGCGGGTCGACCACGCGGTAGTTGGCATTCGTGTCGAAGGTGATCTGAAGCGTGCTGCAGGCAATCGGCGATGGCCAATGTAGTTCGAGCCATGCCGGGAGTTCCTGCGTGGGATCGGACATCCACAGGTTGGTCCACATGTCTGGCCGATGCGTCCCTCGATTCACATTGTGCGCCGAAAATGGCTTGCTCTCGGGCGACAGGCGCATGGTCAGCGCGCATCCGCCCACAATGGGACGCCAGCGTTCGCGGCCTGGCAGATTCGCGGCAGTGACACCCACGGGGCTGACCGACGGCTTGCCCGGTTCGTCGCGGTACGCCATCCAATGGAGACCCGGCGCCGGACTCGTGCAGACGTAGTACAAGCGTTCCGGTTTAACACGTTTGCTGAATCTGAACACGACCCAGCCACTGCTGACGGCCTGTACGACCGCGCTTGCACGCGCCAGATCATTCGTGGCGCGAAAGTCCCACACGTGCGGGGCTTCACGCAGTGCGAGCGAGAGCTTCGTGTCCGTCGGCAATTCGGAGCGGATGAGAAGTTGCACGGTGTCCACTCGCCCTTCCGACACGGGGAAGACCTGCGCGTGGGGAGTGCGCAGGTCCATCGGTTCGGCGCCTTCGGGAAAGTAAAGCGGCGCCTCGCTGCTGGCGTGGACTGTGGCGTTGCGGGCCCAATCGACGGGATCCTCATTGACCACTCCAGGGATGTGTCCATCCTCCCGCAGAATCCGCTGCTGCACCTGCTTCGCATGGCTACGCGCGACCTCACGCGGTGTCATCCTCATCTCCTTGCAGAATGAGGCGGCGACACCCACGGCCTGCCCCACGATGCAACCGGTGCCCAGCACCCGCGATGATGAGAATCCCACGTACGAGCAACTGATGGGACGTCCCGCCATCATGAGGTTGACTACTTGTCGCGAGTACAGCGCGCGCAGGGGAATGCCGTAGACGTTGGTGCTGACGCGGTCCCAATTCTCGTCGCTTTTCAGCGAGGGACACGGGACTTGGTCGCGCGCGAGGACGCCTCCCTGAGTGTGGATGTCGATGCTCCAACAACCGTAGGCCACGGCGTCGCGCAGGAGCGTAGGGTTTTGTAGATGCTGCTGCGTGATCACATAGTCGCCGAGGATGCGCCGCCCTTCCCGCTTATACGGCCACCATCCCACGGATTCCAATGCATAGTTCTCTGCACCGTGCTCTCCCCTGTTCTTGATGTGATCCCATACGCCGAGCAATTGGCGCAACGCCTCGTGACGGATTTCGTTGTTGTCGTGGATCGGATGATAGGGCGCTCCCACCTCGATCCACCAGTACCCGCCTTCGAAGAACGCATGGTTGCGCGCATACAAATCCTTCTCGGTCGGGAAACTCGCCGCCCAGTCCGGCAGTGTGAACGGCACGGGGTGGCCCGCGTCCACTGCCCGGAAGAACAGCGTGCTACCCATGGTCTTCTCATCGGCGGCCTCGGGGGCCTCCGTCTCGCCATACTCCTGGCGCGCCTCGCGTCCCCATCGGTACTCGGCGCCGGCGCGGTGCGCAAGCATCCCGTCCCCCGTAGCGTCCACGAACAGGGGCGCACGCAACTCGTAGGTTCTTTCCGTTCCCAGTTGAATGCAGTAGACCGCCAGGATCCGGCGGGGATTATGCATGATCGCGCGGTGCATGTGAGTGTTCAGGAAGAGAGTAAGGTTCTGTTCCTGGAGGACCTTCTCGTACAGTACAAGGTCCCAGTGGCAGTTCATGAGTCCTTCTTTGCAGGGGAGGTGGTTCCGAACCCGCTCCTCCGTGTGGAACTCGTCGAGAAGCCCCAATTCCTTGACCCAAGCACGGTGGCCGCTGCTGTTCTCGGGCACTAGCTTGACTTCGCTCGAAGAGTTGCCACCGAGCATGGAGCGCTCGTGAACCAGAGCGACCTTGACTCCGTTGCGCGCGGCGCTGATCGCGGCGGCGGTCCCTGCAATACCACCGCCCACGACCACGAGGTCGAATTCCAACACAGGCGCCGTGTCATCTTGCGATGCAGGAACATACGGGGCGTCTGTTCGCGGCGGCGTGGCCTCTTCCAGTTGCGCTTTGCCTGCGAACGCCGCTCCCCCGCTGCCCAAAAGACCAGCGAACAATGTGAAGAAGCTGCGGCGATTCCATTGCATGGCGTTACCTCCCCAGTTGACGCGCGCAATCCCATTTTTCGCAATCACTCTACACACGCTAACCGACTGAGCGGCCATTTGCCGACCCGCAGGAACGACAGACCGAAGCCCACAGTTCATTTTCAGGCCCCGCTCTTCCACTCAGTCCCGGAAGGACGACAGAGAGTAGCCCAGGGTTTCAACCCTGGGTAGCGCGTAACCTCCTTATCCGACCAGTCCCGGAGGGAAGGCAGAAAGTCGCCCAGTTCATTTTCAGGCCCTGCTCTTCCACTCAGTCCCGGAAGGACGACAGAGAGTAGCCCAGGGTTTCAACCCTGGGTAGCGCGTAACCTCCTTATCCGACCAGTCCCGGAGGGACGGCAGAGCCCATCATGAGCCAGACTGATGGCCCACAGACGGCCACTTACGTTCCCGCGATATCGACGTGGACCGGTTTGTGGAGCTCATGCTAACAGATGCCGCCGGAGCGTTGTATACTTTCCCTTCATAGGAGGCACGATCATGCTCGAGTATTTTGAAGTGGCCCGGCGCATTCTCGACGAAGTGGAACGGACCCAAGCCAAGGCTATCGCTCAGGCGGCGGAACTCATCGCGGACAGCATGATGAAAGGCGGCATCTGGCACGTGTTCGGAACCGGGCACTCGCATGCGCTGGGTGAGGAAGTCTACTACCGCGCAGGCGGCCTCGTGCCCGTCAACGCCATCCTCTTCCCCGCTCTCATGCAGCACGAGGGTCCCGTGACCAGCACTACCCTCGAACGCCTGCCCGGACTCGCCAAGGCCATCCTCGACAAGCAGCAGGTATGTCACGGAGAGGTCCTCACCATCGTCTCTAATAGCGGAAAGAACGCGGTGCCCGTAGAGATGGCGTTGGCTGCCCGCGATCGCGGACTCAAGACCGTCGCGATCACTTCGCTCGCCCAGTCGAAGGCCGCCACGCTCGGCACGGGACAGGCAAAGAAACTCTATGAAATCTGCGATGTGGTCATTGACAACTGCGGCGGACCGGGAGACGCGGCATTAACCGTGCCAGGCACGGACTTGATGACGGCCGCCACATCAAGCCTGGCGGGCATCGCCATCATGGAGCAGATTGTCTATTGCGTGAGTTGCCGCTTCGCGGCGGCGGGCAAGGAACCTCCACTGTTCAAGACGGCCAACCTGCCCGGCGGCGACGAGTGGAACTGCCGCATGATC
>JADLCA010000754.1 GCA_020847495.1 Candidatus Hydrogenedentota bacterium
CTTCCGCATTCGAAGCCGGAAGTTCACGGGTCTGTACGTCGACCGGTTTAGAAGGTGCCGCGCAACGTGACGCCGAAGAGCTGTTCGTCCCCCGCCGTGCCTAACGTTGGGGGCGTACCGAGGCTTTTGCTGGTCACATAATTTTCGTCGAACAGGTTTTTGGCGAATACGGTCAGAGTGTACTTCTCCCACTCATAGCCGACCCGGGCGTCGACAAGCGTGTAGCCGTCGACGAATCGTAACGCGGAGTTGCCCAGATCGCCGCCGCTGTAATAGCCATCGGTGTAGCGAACGTTTGCGCCAACGAACCAGCCCGTGCGGTCCTTCCACAAGCCGCCGGCAGCGATGGTGTAGGCCGGCGCTTCAGGAAACTCGTTGCCGGTGAAATTTCCGTAAGCTGGCGTGCTGAAGCTCTCGAATTCCGTGCGCATGAGCCCAACAGAACCATAAAGTTCCAATGGCGAGATGGGACGCCAGCGAGCCTCCAACTCAGAGCCATATGCATAAGAGCTGTCAGCATTCAGAATAACCGTGACCGGGTATGGTAGCATACCAAACAGATCCTCATCGAAGGCAACCTGCTGGTCCTTGTAATCATAGTAGAATGCGTTGGCATTGAATGAGAGCGTGTTGTTCGCCCATGTCGAACGGTAGGACAGTTCGTATGCGTCGAGGAACTCCGGCTTTACGGTATTGAAGAGCCCTGTATTGATATTGAATTCGGTATATCCGTTTCTGTAACCCTTATTGTAGGTGAAGCCGACCGTTTGATCTTTGGTCAGATCATAAGTGAGACCGGCGCGCGGGAGAAACTCTGTAAATTCGTCATGAAAATTGTTTTGAAGAGTGACGGCCGGAAGCATACCGCCGGTGTAGATAGGGAGCTCGGGAAAGATATCGCCATTGACAGAGCTCTTAACGTCATCCCGCAACAACCGTCCGCCGCCGATCAGCACGAAGCGATCCCAAAAGCGGTACCTCAGGTCCGCATAGGCCGCCATGCTTTCAGTTTCGACATCGGTCACAAGATCCTGCACGGTGGTCGTGATGAACCCAGGCGGGGGCCCCCCGGGTAAGTTAAATTCGGAGATGTCGATGGTGTCGAAGGAATCGGCCTTGAACTTGAACGAACCGTAGAAAAGCCCGGCCACGCCAGACAGTCCGTTGCCGGAGTTTTCGATCTCGACGCGAAGATCCTGCGTGAAATCACCGCCGGTTCGCTCGGTATTTCGCTGGAAGAGTGCGCTCGCCCCTGTGTCGATCGTCGTATCCGTATCGGCATAAGCGGTAATCGACCTGAGCGTGATGCCGGGCGTGACAGTGTAGCCAACGTCCGAAATGTAGTTGGTCGTCTCCGTTGCGCGGAATTCCGTACTTCCCCCGGCGTGGAAGCGGTCCTCGAAGGGCTGCGAGACCGAGAGCACGGCAGGGGTATCTTTTACGCGGGCAATTGTGAACAGCGCGCTGAGCCCGGGCAGACTATCAGGTTCCAGAAGCAGCTTGCCGCGGAACGTGCGCAGCACGTCTTCGTCAAGAGGATCGTCTTCGGGGTTTGCATAGCTGATACTATGATTTCGCTCGAAGGATTGCCCCGAAAACCGCAAAGCAGACTGACCGGCCACGATTGGAGCATTGAGGACGAAGCCGCCGCTTTGCAGGTCTTGACCGCCCGCCGTGCCTTCGACGATCGCTTCCCACTTGTATGTCGGGTCCTTGCTCTTGATAAAAACCGTGCCGGCGAGCGAATTGCGCGCCTGAAGCGCCGACTGGGGCCCGCGCAGAACTTCAACCTGCTCCACGTCCCAAAGCCCGCGAGCCCCGCGCCGCGTTGCCTCGGGGTTCTGCGTTGCACCGTCGATGACCACGGATACGAGGGGCGCGGCAGACGGGTTGTTATTGTTTGTCAGGCCTTCGGAGTTGAGGCCGCGGATCGTAAATCCAGAGTTGCCCCCCGATCCCTCCGTGGACAGCACGTTCGCTTGCGAATTGAGCGCACCCTGCAGGTCTTCAATCTGCTCGGTGCGGATCTGGTCGCCGGTAACGATGCCGATGCTGGTCGTGGTGTCGCGCAACGTGCGGACGATCTTCTCGCCCTCGACCACCTGTTGCTCGAGACCGCCGTCGCCCGCGACCTCGGCGGCCTGGCCCCCTGGCTGCGGAGCGCTCTTGCGCAGCTTGGCCTTCTTGACGTTGCGCTTGGCCGGCGACGTCTCGACGACGATGCCCGGTAGCTCGGTGACTTCCTCTGCCGCTGGCGGCGGAGGAGCCGCCGCCTCCTGCGCAACGGATTGCTGCACCCAGCCAGAAGCGAGCGCCAATGCCAGCGCGGAAATCGTCAATTTGAAGTTTCGCATCCTGAACCCCCAACAGCCGTGCGAACTGCCACAGCTAAGCCGAAGGGCTAGGTAATGTCGACAATAAATGTCAACATTTTAGTTGCGAGGGCGCAACAGCGGGCGTGCATTCGCGCTGTTGGTGAGGGCGGTCGAGAGCGCACGCTCCCGCGCGTTTACCTCTCCCGGGAAGGAAGAACGCCGATGATAAAAAAGCGGCGTTCCAATCAGCTTGAAACGCCGCCCTGGATTCTCACGTTAGTCCCGCGGATCACGCGGCGAGGTCGAAGCGGTCGAGGTTCGTCACCTTGGTCCAGGCCGCCACGAAGTCGCTCACGAACTTCTCCTTCGTATCCGCGCTCGCGTAGACCTCGGCCAGAGCGCGCAGCACCGAGTTCGATCCGAATACGAGGTCGACGCGGGTGCCGGTCCACTTGACTTCGCCGGACTTGCGGTCCCGCCCCTCGAACACGTCCTTGGCCTCGGAAACCGCCTTCCACTGCGTGCTCATATCCAGCAGGTTGACGAAGAAATCGTTCGTCAGCACGCCGGGTCGCTCGGTCAGGATGCCGTGGGTGGAGCCGTCGACATTGATGTTGATCGCGCGCAGGCCGCCGATCAGCACGGTCAGCTCCGGCCCGGTCAGGGTCAGTTGCTGCGCCTTGTCGACCAGCGCCACCTCGGCCGGCACCCTGAGCGTGGCGATCTGGTAGTTGCGGAAGCCGTCGGCCTGCGGCTCCATGACGTCGAAGGCCGGGACGTC
>JADLCA010000755.1 GCA_020847495.1 Candidatus Hydrogenedentota bacterium
CATCGGGGCCCACGACCCCATCGCGCGCAACAAGACCTTTCAGTTGCTGCACGTCCCCGGCACGGCCTCGGTCCGGATGGATGGCAACTGGCCGCGCCCCGAAGAACTCGATGGACAGCCCGCGGGCGTGCGCCTCTCCATGGCGCACATCGTATACCAGCCTGCGGGACAGGTCTTCGAGGCCTCGCCTGTGGTCCTGCGTTTCCACGATGGTGATTGGCGAAGCGGCGCGGCGACGTACCGCGACTGGTTCACGCGCGAGATTGGCGCAGCAGAAAGTCGCGGAGACGTCGCCGGATTTCATTCCATCGCTCGCGTCCCCTATACGCAAATCCCGGAGCATGCCAAGGCCGCATTGGAGAAAGGCCTTAACGCTCTGCTGTTGACCGATTGGAAGTCCGGGGGACAAAACGATGGTGTGCCGCGCTTTGAACTCGACCCATCATTGGGCGTGCCGGACGATTTGAAAAGTGCCATCGCGCAGTGCCACCAGATCGGCGTACGGGTCGTCTTCCTGTTCAACGTCCAGCATGTAAATCCCGCCAGCGAGTGGTATCAACAGGAACTGCATCACTACGTGACGATCGACCGTTGGGGAGTACCGGCAACCTGGGGCGAACGACGCTGGCACTTCGTTAATCCCGCGCATGCCCAATTGCAGCACCTCTGGGCGGAACAAGTGCGGACGCTTGCGGCATTGGGCGCGGACGGCATTCACCTGCGCGACTTCTTCCCCTCCGCCATGGACTTCAACCCTGCCTTGCCGTCAACACCCGACCGTTCTTCATGGGAAGGCGGTTTGACGTGCATTCGACAGATGGCCGATGAAGGGAGGAAGGGGAACCCGGACTTCACCGTCAGCACGAACCTCGTCAGGGATCGCCTCACGTTGGATGCACCCGCATCCGAAACGCAGTTGCCCGAGACCTCCGCCTTCCGGGAAGTGTTCCCCCAGTGGCGGGCTTTCAAGCCTTAGGCCCACGGAGCCTTGAGATCATGCCGACCTTAACAGGGTCAATTGCCTTCGAGGTGCGCCAGCTATGGAGTGCGGCGGCTTGCCGCTGCCTTGATTGAGCAGGCTTGCCTGCGTCATGCGCGAGAGTCGTTGAACGTTTGGTGTCGCACCTTCAGTGCTCAAGACAAAGAGGGAACAACGCAAACCCAGGGCGCCGCTTCGCTCTGCCCTGGGCTAGTATGGCGCCGGTCCTTCAGACCTCAAGAATGTGAGCCCCTATTGGATTCCCTCATTCATCTGCGCCATCAGCGGACTCGATTGAATCCTGATCCCGCCTTCCTTGCTTTGATCTGTGTAAATCTGTGTAATCTGTGGACGATCTCTTCGTCTTTGGCTTCGCACTCCGCGTTCTTCTGCACCTCTGCGTTGAGGTGTTCTCAAATTACGGGCGAGACGTCCGTTCCCCCTTGTTGGGTTTCTTTCTGTAATCGGTGCGATCGGTGGAAAAGGTGGAAGAACTTCTTCGTTTGTTTCGGCAATGCCGCGCTGGGCTGGTAGGGTCTGGCCTTTCAGGCTGTAAGAGTGCGACGTAGTAATACGATTTGATTTCATCTTCATCTGCGCGAATCTGCGTCATCTGCGGATAAGTTTTCTCTCTGGCTGTGCTGCCTCACGGCTGATACGGCGCCGCTTGGTCCTTCTGGCTGATACGCACGAGGCCACCCTGTTCCGCGCGGATGGTGATAAGCGTTGCCCCGTCGGTGAGGGAGAGCGATCCGTTGCTATTTCGCGAGAATGCGGCCTGCGCCAGCCGCGGAACGCAGCGCCGCACAAACACCACGGCCTGATCGGGCGTGATGTCCGGCACCATGAGCGAATGCCCGAGTCCACCCGCGGGTCCGGATTCCGTTGAGAACTCCTCGAGGCGCACCCCGCCTTCGTAGTCGGTGATGTCCGCCGCGATACGTTTTCCGCCCTGCTCGCGCTCTTCCCTCCGCGGGGTGCCCGCGAGCTTGAGTACGTTCTTCGCATAGTCGGCGAGCGAAGTGCACTCCTGCCTCGGCACCGTGAGCGGCAAGAGATACGCATCGAATACGTAGCCTCGCTGGCCAGAGTATTCAATGCCTAACCAGTTGCCCCGCAGGTTCTCGGCTTCGAGAGGCACGGGCGGATTCATGCCAGACGCCACGCGAACCCGCGATCCAAACGGAATAGCGCTCACCACCGCCGCGCCCAGCGCCGCCTCGCTGCGCATGTTCAACTTGGACGCGTAGGTGAACAGCTCCTTGTCTGGAGGGTACGTCGCCCCCGCCAGTGGCGCGGTTCCGGTCTTGCCGCTGGGTACGGCGCTTCCGGCGGCCACATGAATGACCATGCGGTAGATCTTCGGGTTGAGGCGTTTGACCAGCGCGAGGTCCGAACTGACCTCGACCATGTCGGCTACCGCGAGCATATCGTCCTGCGAGTAGTTATCGGCGGGGCCGATGCCGATATCGCATTTCACGCCAAGTGCGTATTTCGGCGCGAGGGCGCCGCCATTCCAGCTCGTCACGTAGCCGCCCTCTTCCGAACCCAAACCCGCAACGGTGATGGGCTTGCCGTTGAGCTGCGCAAGCGCCTCCAGAGGCGTTCCCACGCCGAACCCATCGGGTGTCTTCCAGCGGCTTCCTTCCCGGTTCAAATGCACCGCCTTGGGCCGCACCCGGTACGTCTGCCATTGGATGATTGCGCGGTCCGGCTTGCCGGGAAAGAGGGCCGTGCCCGGTTCCGTATCGCCTTCCGCGATGTCCACCATGGCCTCGGCCACGCTCTGCGCGCCAAACTCCTTCACCAGTTCTTGGTACGTAGTCCGCGCCGTAATTGGCCCGGCACGTTCGCCCGGAATCACAGTCCAGTCCACGCCTTCATCCGCGGGAGGCGGCTCGGGCGAGAGGAATCCATCGAAGGTGTAGCCCTTGTACGCGCCGTGCTGGACGTAGATCCAGTGCCCCTTAATACCTTCCGCCTCGAACGAGACCGGCACGCGGTTATCCTCCAGAACCGTCACGGCATCGCCCCGAGTGATGTAATGAATCCGCTCGGTTTCGAGCGAAGGTCCCCGCCGGAACGCAAGGCCCGTCGCCTTCACATAGAGCTTCATACCGGGCAGGTAGATGGGCGGCCCCGCCTGCGGCTGGTCCTGCACGGAGGCTGGCGCGGCGCCGCCCGGGGCCTGGGCTTGGACGCACGTTGCGATGATCAAGGCACTGAGGATTCTGAGCACAGCCATTCTCCAATCCAATTGACCAAGTTCTACATTTACGATACCAACCCCGAAGGGGAAGTTGCACATACCTAAACGGACATCAGGCAATGCCTCCTGCCCCCTGGATCCGACGGATCGGTCTGATCGGTCTGATTGGCAAGCGCGCGTGTGGGACAGGCGCCCTCGCCTGTCATCCCATTTCCGAGAACTTTGTTCTCGGTCATGTTTCACATTCTCCCCGGTGTGGTACGATGGCTCAGGCTTGGGGAGCAATTCAGGAGTCCACACGTGTCGCGTCTCACTTCATGGAAGAACAAAACGGTCGTCATCACGGGCGCATCCAGCGGGATGGGCCGGTTGCTGGCGCTCCGGGTCGCGGCGGAAGGCGCGCGGGTCGCCCTCGTCGCCCGGCGCGAGGATCGTCTGGACGAAGTCGCGAAGGGTATCCGCGAAACTGGTTCGGAAGCGCTCGTCGTCCCCTGCGATGTGTCGGACCCCGAGCAGGTCGCTGCCGCCGCCACGAGTATTCAGAATGCCCTTGGCCCTGTCGAAGTCCTGATCAACAACGCCGGGTATGGCGGTCATTTCTCCTTCCTCGAATGGGATCAGGCCGACATCGAGCGCATGGTCCAAACCAATTTCCTGGGCACGGTTTACTGGACCAAGGCCCTGCTACCCGCCATGGTCGAGCAACGCCGGGGTTGGGTCGTGTTCATGGCGTCGGTAGCGGGCAGGATCGGCGTGCCGGGCGAGAGCATTTACTCCGCAACGAAGTTCGCGATGGCAGGCTTGGCCGAGGCGTTATCGGTGGAAGTCGAAGATGCAGGCGTGCATG
>JADLCA010000756.1 GCA_020847495.1 Candidatus Hydrogenedentota bacterium
CTATCGACCCGCTTGGGAGCGCGTTGATCGACCTCAAGACGGTGCATCTCGCCGAAGGTGAGGATCTGGTAATCGATCTAACGCCGAAGGCTGTGCCGTAGGAGCGATTCGATCAACTCTTCAGAGGCATCGATTCCGAGCACGAAAGAGCGGCGAATACAGTCCGGCTGCCAGTGCAGTACCCAGGAATCAACCACGCAAGGATATCGACGGGGCCGAACGTATTCCCCACGGACGGATTACAACAGGACGGCGCTATCTCCGCAGCAGGCGCCAACGTCCTCGGCACGAAGCGATCCTTGTCTGTTCCGCGAAACGTGATCCGACTCTCCGCACGCGTCACACCGTTGTGTTTCCAGGGCAATCGCATTATAACTGCTAACCTGCATGGAGGGGGCCCATGCGTCCTAACGCGCCTCAGTACTCACTCCCCAGACATTCTACGGGGAGATGTCAGGCGAGTTGTCAAGCCACGGGCAGTGCGAAGAGGCTACCTGACTCCCGCAGAATCTGGAGGACGACGTCGCGTCACGCTCTTATGGCCTGAAAGGCCAAGATACTCTCAGCCCTGGGTTGGCCGAAGCGGAGCGGAGGCCTACCCAGGGTATACAGACCGATTCTCACTACCCTGAAGGGGTTACATAGTCGTCGAGTCGCCAATCCCAATCCCAAGCGCGTCGTTCATCAGATTTAACCTTGAGCTATGCATCCCCTTCAGGGAACTCTTGTGAGACGCGCTGACCCGGGGTAGTCCCGCCGTTTCGGCGGGCCAACCCCGGGCTATGAGTACCTAGGCCTTTCAGGCCATTGCGGCGGCTCAACGCCGCCGATTCACACCTATCCCGGATTTCTCACCCGCACACCACAGTCACTCGGTATCCGCCATTGGCTCAGAGATTTGCTCCAAATGACCTTAATCACCCCGCCCACACTCAGTGCGGGTGAGAAATCCTCACCAGTGAGCCTGGGGGCCACTGCCCGAGCATATCTCACTCCGGCTCAGCTCGCTCTGAATCATCATCGGCTTGCGGTAGTTTTGAAGGAGAGGCGGTACCTGAAGGGCTCCGTGGCGGTAGCAAAACGGGCAGTCTTAGTGCGATTGCCCTGGTTGTGTTTCCTGGACTCACAGGCCAGGGCGACGTAAGATTGGTAGGCCGGGAGTTTCATTGAACGCGAGGAGCGAAGCAAGATGAAAGCATTTGTCGCCGCAATGCTGCTGGCTGCCGCGGCCGTAACCGGGCAGGAGTGGGAGCTTCCGAACCTCGTCACCAATCCGGGATTTGAGGAGGCCGGGGCAAGTACCGTGCCCGACGGTTGGCACGGAGACGCGGCCGTTTTCAGCCGGGACGTCACAGTGAAGCGTTCTGGGGAAGCCTCGTTGAAATACGTGAACTCCGACGGCAATCGCTACGTGCTCTGCAGCCAGAGCATTCCAATCCAGCCCGGCACGCGTTACGTTTTCAGTGCATGGGTCAAGTCGGACGGAGTCGAGGGTGAAGACGTTGGCGCGACGCTTTGTCTCGAGTATCGAAACGCTGAGGGCAACTGGGCGGGCGGAACCTATGCCAGCGAAGGCGCGCGCGGCACTGCCGATTGGACCCGCGTGGAGATGGTCACGGCCCGGATCCCTGAAGGCGTCTCAGGAGGCACTATCACCTGCTACCTGCGCAAGGGTATGACCGGTACCGCGTGGTGGGATGATGTCGAGGTGAAGCAATTCCGTGGCGATCCCCTGTCCATTGTGCTCCTTGCGCCCAACTACCGAAATGAGATCACCGATGCGGGACCTGAGACCGTTCGCATTCTCGCCGATACCGCGGAGCTGGCGGACTACGGACTGACGGTAGATGACGTGGAGTTCTCAATTCTCCTATGGCAGGAGACGGGACCCAACGCTACGATGCCAATTGTCCTTGCTGTCTCCGAGACGATGCAGACCACCGTGGAATTGCCCGGCAAGATGCTGGCTGGGGCCGAATGGACGATCACGGTGAGTCTCGTGTTGAAAAACGGCGGACGGGTGCTCAGTGCAAAGACCTGTAAGGTCACGGGCCTCTTTCAGACGCCAACACGCGCCGCGTACATCGACCAGCACAATCGGCTCATCTACAAAGGCCAACCCTTCTTCCCGCTTGGCATGTATTGGGGCGACGTGACGGACGAGCAGCTCGACGTGTTTGCGGATGGTCCCTTTAACTGCCTCATGCCCTACGCGATGATTGATACGGCGAAGATGGATGCGGTCCACAAAAGGGGACTCAAGGTTATTTATTCCGTGAAGGATTGCTATGCGTTTCTTCCCGGGCATCCGGCCGAGATTACCAGTGAGGATGCAGAGCGGCCCTTCATCACCGCCAAGGTCGAGGCGTTTCGCGAGCATCCCGCTTTGCTTGCGTGGTACCTGAACGATGAAGCGCCGTTGACGCAGCGCGCGCGGCTGGTGGCGCACCGCGAGTGGCTGGAAGAACTCGACCCCAATCATCCCACGTGGTCCGTTCTCTATCAGATCGGCGAGATTGGCGGCTATATCGACACCTGCCACGCCATCGGCACGGACCCCTATCCCATCCCCGAGCACAGCCCGGCCATGGCGGCGGAGTGGACGCGCAAGACGGTCGCCGCGATGCACGGCGCGCGCCCCGTGTGGATGGTGCCGCAGGTGTTCAATTGGGGCGCGTACAAAGAGTCCAACGCGGACCGCTATCGCCAGCCGACCATCGATGAAGTGCGCTCGATGGCGTGGCAATGCATCGCGGAGGGCGCGCAGGGGCTCATCTTCTACAGTTGGTTCAACCTGTACCTGCCGGAGCGAAATGCGGGTCTCGACTTCGCCGCGTATTGGCCCCAATTCAAGGCGGCCGTTCAGGAAGTAAAGGACGTGGTCCCTGCACTGCTGTCCGTCGAGACGCCACCTGTCATCGCCGTGCAAGCTGCGGACTGGCTAAATTGGACATCGAAACGACTGGGAAGTACCGTCTATCTCTTCGCAGTGAACAATAGCTACGACGCGCACGAAACGACGTTCACGCTGCCCGCCGCACCAACGAGCGCGAAACGCATGGGATCGGACGCGGCACTTGGCATCGGCCAGGACAACACGCTTCACCTTTCGTTTGCGCCCCTGGAAGTCTGGCGAATCGAGATGACCGGACTTTGAAAGTGGCACAGGCATCACGTAGGGCGGGAATGATCCCCGCCGCATTGAAGAAGGCGGGAACAAATCCCGCGCTACGCAGAGCGTCCTGCCCAAGGCAGAGCCGCGGCCAGGATGCACTCCAATGCGCAGTTCTATCCTGAGATGCGTGTCGCCTCACTCGTATGCTTTGAAGATCGCCGCGTTGTCGAGGCTTCCGAAACCCGCTTCGACCAAGGTATCGATTATGCCGGAATGCAGCTCCGTCACCGGTATGCGCGCGCCCACTTCACGGGCGTATTCCGCGATGAGATGCACATCCTTCGCGTGCTGGGCAAGACGCGCCACGGGCGGCGTGTAGCTGCCGCTCACCATCTTCGGACCTTTCGCGTCCATGACCTTGCTGTAGGTGTCGCCTTCGCGCAGCACGTCAAGCATGGTGGGTAAATCGAAGCCGCCCTTTGCGGCCAGGCCCAGGGCCTCGGCAAGCACAAGGCGGTTGAGTCCGAAGACCAGGTTGACGACGAGCTTTGCCTCGTTGCCGCGGCCGGGCTCCCCGAAGTAATACTGTTTCGCGGCGAAGGTTCGTAACAGGTCCTGGTATTCAGCACGGTCTTCGCGGTCTCCCACCAAGGCGAGGGCGCGGCCCTCCAACACCACTTGACTCGAACCGGAGACGCAGACATCCACCAGCCGCGCGCCCTGCTCCGCGGCCACGCGTTTGCTATCGACCCGGACATCCTCCGGGCGGGCCGTCGTGGTGTCCAGGATGATGGCGCCGCGTCTCAGCGAGCACGCCATGTTTTGCGGACCCCAGAAGAGCGTGCGGCGGTCCTCGGAGGTCAACAGGCTCAGCACGAGCGTATCCGCGGACTCAGCCACGGTGCGCGCCTCTGGAAGCACCGTCACTCCGAACGCCGCTGCTTCTTCGCGAGCCGCCGGTGCGATGTCGTTTCCGCAGACCTCATACCCCGCGTCAAGAAAGCGACGGGCCATGGCTCTGCCGAGCAGTCCGAGTCCGACAATGCCAATGCGCATGGGTTACTCCTTGCCACGCGTGGCGCGTGGCAGTTCCATGAAAGCGGTGTAGTCGGCGGCGCCGTTGAAGGGCGAGTCCTCCGGACGGCTGAACACGAGAATCCCAAAGGCCAATCGAAAGTGTTGGCCTTGCGGCACGCGCGTTGAGTCTGCGAGCACGGTATCGTCGTCAGGGGCGGTCATGGCCTTCTTCGCAAACGGATTGGCGACGAGCAAACCATAGTCGCGGGAGTGAAACCAGGACGCGCGGAAGTTGGCAGGGTCTGGCATGATCGTGATGCCCACGCGCTGTCCCTCAGCGGTTCCATAGTAAGAGCACCACGCGGCCTGCTTGCCCCAGGTGCCGGATTCATCCACGCCGCCTTCGCTGTTTACGATCGTGCCGCTGCCGAGCTTGGCAGTCAGGGAGGTTGCCATGCGCACCCCGAGACCCATTTCCTCTTGATCGCCAAAGGTCAGATCGTGGTTCTCCGCGATGAAGTCCGATTCCGATACGAGGAAGTAGCCCCGATCCGTGGCGTGAATCGTATAGGTACACACTTCGCGGCACACGGTCTGAGGCGGGCGGCCGCCTGACTCATAGACATTTTCCACGGTGAAAGCGCCCGTGCCATTCTCGCCGTGTGGCGCGTCGACGAACCGTACGTGCCGCACACGTCCCTTGTTACGCCACACGTCCATACCGCCGATATCGCCGAAGGCAAGCCAAATGCCGGGATGAAACTCAGGATGGTCATCGTTCCCTTTGTTGAGCAGCGGGTCGGGCGGATTTGGACGCGTGACTTGAACGCCGTTCGGGGCCATGACATTGCAGAAGTAGGGGCGAGGAATCTTCGCGTCGCGGTAGACATACGTGGCGAAGGGCGCACCGCCAATCTGGATCTGGACACATCCTTCCGTTCCTTGAAATGTGACCTTTGGGTTTTGGGCCTGCCCAGAATCCGCAAGGATCCCAAAAGCGGCGAGTGCGGCAATTAAGCGGGCCATGCCGTGGAACGCGCTCACGACTCTGCCTCCCGGTTGTATGCGGTCCATTTCAGGGAAACCTCCTCGTCCTTTCCAAGAATGCGGCTTAAGAAATAGCCGAGTACGAATACAATCACATTGCTGAACCCCATCAGCCACCACTCGTGCCACCGGTACGCGAGAAACGAGAGGCGCTCGGGCAGGGTAATCCATTCATTCGATGTCGCGTAGCACCACAGCACCAGCACGATGCCGACCGTCAACGCGATGTTCAGACCTTTCGCGTTGGCGCGCGGACAGAAGAACCCCAGGAAAAAAGCGGCCAGGATGCCGCCGCCGCAGACCGCGCCGATGGTTGCCCAGGCATTCAGCACGAAGCTCATGATGCCGCCCTGTTGCCGCGAGATCCACATGGCCAGGGCGACGGCGCTCACGCCTGCCAAGAGCACGCTGATGCGGGATACGAGCAGGCGTAGACGCTCCTTCCTCTTTCCTGTAAATCGGTCATAGAAGTCGCTCACCACGCACGCACTAAAACTGTTCAGGTCCGAAGAGAGCGTCGACATCGTCGCAGCAAACAGGCCCGCCAGTACCAGGCCCGTCAAGCCGGGTGGAAGCTCGCGTCCGATGAAGTACGGGAACACCTGATCGCCCTCGGTGATGGCCTCGCCAAGGCGTTCGGGATGGAGCGTGTA
>JADLCA010000757.1 GCA_020847495.1 Candidatus Hydrogenedentota bacterium
AGCCCCACAGGTGCGTGGCGGAATTGACCAGCCAGGTCGAGTGCCACACCAGCACCGTGCGCAGCGCAACACCCCACACCAGCAGCGACAGGCCCAGTTCCCAGCCGTTGATCACGTGACCCACCGCATACAGCCCAACCGCGACGATCAGGTACAGCACGAAGAAGGACTTATTGAGGAAGCGCAGCACCGGGTCTTTATCGAGATCTTTGGCAAAGCGCTTGAGCTTTTCGTAACTGTTCAGCTTGGGATCCTCAAAGAAGTTCCAGAGGATGTGCGCCCACAGGAAATTCTCGACCACCGGCGTATGCGGGTCCGGTTCCAGGTCGGATTCCTTGTGGTGGACGCGGTGGGTGGCCACCCAGGTGATCGGCCCGCCCTGTAACGCGAGACACCCGAACAGCGTCAGCACGTACTCGACGGGCTTCGGCGTCGTGTAGCTGCGGTGCGTCAAAAGGCGGTGAAAGCAGAGCGTGATGCCGAGCCCGCCCGTCACCCAGAAGAGAATGAAACAGGCGATCAGACCGGACCAACTGAAAGTAAACGGAGCCGCCAGGGCCGCAACATGGATAAGTGCGACAATCACAATAGTCGGGATTTTGAGGTGCTCGGGCTTCACCCAAGAGGGTAGGAGGGCCATCAACA
The DNA here is from genome assembly GCA_020847495.1 of Candidatus Hydrogenedentota bacterium. Classification (GTDB taxonomy): domain Bacteria; phylum Hydrogenedentota; class Hydrogenedentia; order Hydrogenedentales; family SLHB01; genus JAHDWY01. The sequence goes on from JADLCA010000757.1 coordinate 646, forward strand.
AAAATCCTTTCGAAATCAACTTGTGCGACGGTTGGAAACCGGTTGCCTTTTGCCTTGCATACCAGGGCAGCTCCTGACTGAATCACCCGCCCGGCGCTCTTGAGTATACACGCTCCGTTCCCCGCTCGACCAGACAACCATGGCGGTGCAGAGCGCCATTCAGGCAAGACGGCGGAACTTCGCAAGCATCTTCGGGATTAGTGAGGGAATTGTATGACGTGCCCCTAATGCACAGCAGTCACAATCCCGGCTGGTCCCACTTGAAAAACACGCGGACATGCGGCGGTGTTCCCGGGAATGTATGCATTCCGCGGATAGTTAATATGTGATTTGATGGGGAGTTATTAGTCCCCAGCGAGCAGTAGCTTAGAAAGAATGAAATGTACGAAAAGAGCAATGAGAATCAATCAGTCCGGATCTTTGTGGGCCCCTTCACCGTGGGCGATCCGGTTTTGTCCAGCGTCTGGTTCCTGTCCAGCGACCTGGGTATGCCGCGCATTCTGCCGGCCTTTGCAATTGCAGGGGGAATGCTGACCTCCGCGATTCGTAGCGCGTTTCAGCGATTGGTGTTGTGGGCCACGGAGCAGAAGGATGCCGCCCGGGTAAGCACCAAGCTCAAACCGGTGCCCGTACGCCAGGAGTCCAACCCGATATCGGCTGCAAATCGTCGCAACGAAGCTGCGTAAGTTCGCCGCCTACTCAGCGTTCTGCTCGCGGACATAGTCCTCGTAGACTTGCACGTAGTCCGTGCGAACCCATTCAGCGAATGGTTTGTTCGCCTTTTCGTAGAGGTCGACGAGCTCGCCGATGGGTGCGTCGTGGAAATAGATGCCGAACTGCCTGCGCGCGGCGCGGGGACTGGCGCCTTTGTAGAGCTTGTATGCGGCTGAGGCGGTCCCGGCGCGGTGGATTCCCGCCTGGCAGTGCACGAGGATAGGCTTCTCCGCGCTTTGAAAGAAGTCCACAAGCTGTTGCAGTGACTCGGGTTCCGGGATTCGTCGCATCGTCCACTTCAGGTCGTGGTGCGCCACCCCGCGCTCCTCGCATACCGCCACTTCATTCTGGTACCACTCCTCGTCCGGGTTGGCGCCGCGCAGATTGACCACCGTCTTGATCTGGTGTTTTGTGACCACGTAGCCCAGCCGTCCCCGCGACATCTGGGCTGAACGGTAGAACTCGTCGTCCTCCACTTTGCGGAGGTTGTCGTTCACGAGGGCGCACCCGGCCCCCAGCATGAGAAGACTGGCGGTGGCGATCCGGTGTATGTTGCGTGGCATGAGCGGTGATTCCTTGCGTGGTATACTCGGCGGCATGAAGCTGCAACCTGTTGCCGTGTGTATACTCTGTTTCGCGCTCCTGATTCCAGCGGCGCGCGCCGGGCAGACCGAGCTGGGCGAAGCCGCCCTCCATCAGGCGCTTCTCGACCGAGGCACCAGCCTCCGGCTGATGTGCGTGGCCGCGCATCCCGACGACGAGGATGGCGCGACCCTCGCCCTGTACCGCAAGCGTCACGGCTACAAGACGATAGCGGTGATCGCCACGCGCGGGGAAGGCGGCCAGAACGAGATTGGTCCCGAGCTGTACAACGAGCTGGGCGTCATCCGCACGCACGAGATGATGCGGGCCGCGCAGGTGACCGGCGCGGAACTGCATTTCCTGAACCTGCCCGAGTTCGGCTTCTCAAAATCACCCGATGAGACCTTTGCAGTGTGGGGCCGCGAAGAGACCGTGCGGCGGCTGGTCCGGGTCATCCGGCTGACCCGTCCGGATGTCATCATCAGCAACCACGGCATGATGAAAGACCATGGCCACCACCAGGCAATCGGGCTTGCCTTGCAGGAGGCGTTCGACGCGGCCGGTGACCCGGCCCGTTTCCCCGAGCTTGCGGTCGAGGGCCTGGAACCCTGGCAACCGCAACGGTTGTACCTGCGCTCGTGGGAGCCGGTGGCCGGCGCGGCGACCGTGGACCCCAACGTGCTGGACCCGATCCTCGGCAAGACTTACGCGGAAATCGCCGCGCAAGCCCTGAGCGAACATTTTTCCCAAGGCATGGGGTTCTTCATTGACCGCTACCTCAGCGGGTCAATTCGGGCGCACTACGTCCGCGTCAAGGAACGGCTGCCGAGCGACGCAACCGGTGAAATATTGGACGCGTCGCGCGGCGCGCTATTCGAGGGGATACGCAACCGGCCCTCCGCGTCTGGGCCATCTCCGGCAAACGCCCTAAGGGCGGAACTGCGTCTGTCGGCACAAGCCGACGATCGAAGCGCGGTCCCCGGCCAGCCCATCACGATCACGGCCGCGGTCACAGATTTCGGAACTCGTGAGGCACAAGGAGCCGTGCTTCGCGTCGAGGCGCGTCCCTGGTTTGGCGCAGGCGCGCCGGAACCGCAGAAAGTGTCCCTCGACGCGCAAGGCCACGCGACCGCCGCATTTACGATGGTCATCCCCGCAACGGCCCCGCTCACTGTACCCGGAGCGGAGCATCTTTTCGACGCGCATTTCTTGGAGCCTGTTTTCGATGTAGTTGCCGAGGTCGCAACGGGTACGCAGACACTGGAGTTGCGCCTGCCGATGACGATTGATATCGCGCCACCGGTCGAGGTGACTTTCGCGGACGCGCCCTACCTCGTGCGCAAAGGCGCGGACGCGAACTGCACGTTCAACGTCGTGCTGACAAACCACAGCCCTGGTCCTCGCGCGGGCGCCGTAGTCTTCTCGATGGCGCCGGGCTTCCTGCCGGACACGCAGCGCGCGGAGTACGCGTTCGCGGCGGAAGGCGAGCAGCGCGTTATCCCCGTTACCGCGGTCGTGGGCGAGAACCTCGAACCGAGGGACTATCTCCTGAACGCCATGATCGAGGGTGAAACGGAACCGCACATCGCGACGGCACGGCTCGTGGACGTCAAGGTGCCCGAAGGCATCTCCGTCGGGGTGATTCAGAGTTACGACGATACGTTCCTGAACACCTTGGAAAGGATGCACATCGCGCATCAAGCGCTGACGCTGGAGGATTTCACACCCGCTCGCTTGGATGCCTTCTCGACGATCATCGTGGATATCCGGGCCTATCTGGTGAGACCCGATCTTGTCGCGAACAACGAGGCCCTGCTTGATTACGCGAAGCGCGGCGGCTCATTGCTCGTGATGTACCAGAAAACGGAGGAATGGAAGCCCGAGTACGCGCCCTTCCCCATCCAGCTCTCGCGCAACCGCGTCACGCGGGAGGACGCGACCGTGACCCTTCTGGCACCAGAGCACCCCGTCTTCACACATCCCAATACCATCACGGACGAAGACTGGTCGGGTTGGATCCAGGAACGCGGACTCTACTTTCCCGCCGAATGGGATCCGCAGTACACCCCGCTGATCACCTGCGCGGACCCCGGCGAAGAGATTCCGCCGGGCAGTCTTCTGCACGCCAAGACCGGCGAAGGGGATTACGTGTACGTCGCGCTGGGCCTCTACCGGCAACTCCGCGAGCTGCATCCCGGCGCGCTGCGGCTCTTCGCGAACCTGCTGGCGTTGGGGGAACCCCGCACGCCCTGAGAGGGCGAAAGGCAAAGAAAGAGACAGGCGAGGGCGCCTGTCCCACACGCTTGCTTTGCCGTGGTTGGTTCATCCTTTCGGTTGGACCTTGCTTTGCAGTGGGGCTTCAGGAGTTTCAGGACGAATCAGGGACGAGAGAGGGACGTGTGGGACTGGCGCCCTCGCCAGTCATCCCATTCGCGCGGTTGACGATTGTGCAATCACGAGGGCTGTGGCATACTGACTCATTATGAACACACAAAACCCTGCCACTTCATTGTCTCGTCGTGAATTGCTCAAACTGGGCATGGCCGCGGGGGCCGCGACGGCGTTGGCGCCCGCCTTCGGCGCACAAGCCCTGCCCGCGCCCAACAAGCCCAACATCCTCTTCCTGATGACAGACCAGCAGCGCGGTGATTGCGTGGGCGCGGCGGGCAATCCCGCGATTCACACGCCCAACCTGGACCGCATCGCGCGTGAGGGCGCGCTGTTTCGCAACGCCTACACGTGCACGCCGTCCTGCACGCCCGCGCGCACAGCCCTCCTGACCGGCCTCGCGCCCTGGCGCAACGGCATGCTCGGCTACGGACGCGTGGGTGAAGGGTATGCCATCGAAATGCCGAGCGCCTTGCGGGACGCAGGTTATTACACGACCGGCATCGGCAAGATGCACTGGCATCCGCAACGCGTCCTGCACGGTTTCCACAGGACCATCCTCGACGAATCGAGCCGCGCGGAGCACATCGATTTCCTGAGCGATTACCGGGCTTGGCTGTTCACCAAGGACCCCAACTGCAATCCCGACGTGACCGGGCTGACGTTCAACGATTTCCGCTCGCGGGTCTACGCGTTGCCCGAGGACTACCATCCCACGTATTGGACCGGCGAAACGGCCCGCCACTTCATTGATACCTATGACCGGCCCGAGCCGTTCTTCCTCAAGGTATCCTTCGCACGGCCGCACAGCCCCTACGATCCTCCGAAACGCTTCATGGACATGTACGCCGGAGCGGATCTACCCAAGGCGGCAGTGGGCGACTGGGAGGAACGCTACGTCCCGCGCAGCGATGACTCCCCCAATATCTGGCACGGCGACATGGGCGCGGAACAAGTGAGACAATCGCGCCAGGGATATTACGGAAGCATATCGTTTGTGGACGAGAAGATTGGGGAAATCCTCGCGGCGCTCGAAAAGCGCGGGATGCTCGACAACACGCTGATCCTCTTCACCTCCGATCACGGCGACATGTTGGGCGATCACCATCTCTGGCGCAAGAGCTACGCGTACGAAGGCTCCGCCAACATCCCGATGATCGTGCGCTGGCCCAAGGACACGTTGTCCGAAGCGCGCGGACGCGTGCTGGACCATCCCGTCGAGATTCGCGATATCCTGCCGACCTTCATGGAGGCGGCGGGCGCACCCGGCGCGGAGACGCTGGACGGCAAGAGCATGCTTCCGATCATCGTCGATGAGAAAGCGCCTTGGCGGGAATTCATCGACCTCGAGCACGACCGCTGCTACGACCCGCTGAACCACTGGACCGCCGTGACGGATGGCCACAGCAAGTTCATCTTCCACTGTGAGACCGGCGAGGAACAGTTCTTCGACCTCGACGCCGATCCCGGGGAAACGGTCAATCGAGCCGCGGACCCGGCGTACGCGCAGCGCGTGCAGCAGTGGCGGCAGCACATGATCGATCATCTGGCGCCACGCGGCGAACCCTTTGTGAAAGACGGCAAGCTCGCCGTGCGCCAGGCGTCTTACCTGTATTCCGAGAGTTATCCCGGGTGCAAATGCCACGGCAAGGAACCCAAGCTGAACGACCGGAGGAGCTGAGCGCGCCGGGTCACGTGGCGGAGAATTGTGCGGGGTCTTGCTTTCATAGGAGGCGGACAACAGCATGACCGCTTGGAACGAAATTGCCATCGAGTACGAGATCGACGCGGAAGACAATTTCGTTTCCATCGGCGGGGACTGGGATGAGTTTGCGGAGAAGAACGGCGCCCCCGGACTCAGCGCGGATTATCTACTGGGCAGATCGCTGTGGGGCTATATTTCGGGCGTCGACACTACGTCCCTCTACCGCGTGCTGATAGAACGCGTGCGGGAATCCAAGCGCGCCGTCAACTTCGATTTCCGCTGTGATAGTCCCGACCGGCGCCGTTGGTTTCACCTCATCGTAACGCCCCTGCCCGGCAACTGCCTGCGGTTCTACTCCATTCTCCTTAAAGAGGAAGAGCGTCAGCCGGTGAGTGTCTTCGATGCCGAGGCCGCGCGCAACGAGGAAGTGCTGACCGTGTGCAGCGTGTGCAAGAAAGTGAACAACGCGGACACATGGATGGAGGTCGAAGACGCCGTGAAGAAACTCGGCTTAATGAATAGAGAGCCCCATCCGCAGATATCCCACGGGCTATGCAGCGAATGCTACACCCGCCTGCTCGAAGGTTTGGACTGCATGACCTGAGCCACCGCTGACAGGCCAACTACGCCGAAACCGTCGCCCGCCGCACGCCGCCCAACGCTTCATGTGTCTGCACGATCAGCTCGGCGGTCTGCTCCCACCCGATACACGAATCCGTGATGGACACGCCATACTTGAGGTGCGCGACATCATCCGTAAGCGGCTGGTTGCCCTCGTTGAGATTGCTTTCCAGCATAAGGCCGATAATGTTGGTGTTGCCCTCGATGCGCTGCTGCGTGGCGGCCTGCCATACCTGCGGCTGCTTTCGGTAGTCCTTCTCGGAGTTGGCGTGGCTGCAATCCACCATGATGTTGGGTTCCAGGTCGCGCTTCTGCAGCGCCGCCGCGGCGAGGGTCAGCGAGGCCGCATCGTAGTTGGGTCCGGAACGCCCGCCGCGCAGAATCATGTGCCCGAAGGGATTCCCTCCCGTGTTGACGATACACGTCTGCCCCGCAGAGTCAATACCGAGAAAAGCGTGCGCGTGACGTGCCGCTTCGATCGCGTCGACCGCCGTCTGCAGGTTGCCATCCGTGCCGTTCTTGAACCCGATGGGCATCGAAAGGCCGCTGGCCATCTGCCGGTGGGTCTGCGACTCCGTCGTGCGCGCGCCCAGCGAAGCCCAGGTGATGAGGTCGGCCGTATATTGCGGCGTGATGGGATCGAGAATCTCGCTGGCGCAGGGCATACCCATTTCGTTGATCCGCAGCAGGATCTCGCGGGCCTTGCGCAGGCCCCCTTCGATGTCGAAGGTGCCGTCCAGCGCGGGGTCGTTGATGAGGCCCTTCCACCCCACCGTCGTGCGCGGTTTCTCAAAATAGACCCGCATGACCAGCATCAGACGGTCGCCGACCCGCTCCGCCAGCTCGGTCAAACGCATCGCGTATTCGAGCGCGGATACGTCGTCGTGAATCGAACAGGGGCCCACCACCGCGAGCAGGGCCGGGTCTTCCCGCCGGAGGATGCGCTGCACCCGGTGCCGCCCCTGGACCACCGTCTCACTCGCCAACTCCGTCGCGGGCAAGGACTTTCTCAAGTCCCGCGGCGAAACCAGAGGCACCATGCTGCGTACATTGATATCTTGCGTCTTGTCCATGAACTCAAAAACCTCGTATCACCAATCCCGCGGGAATGCATACCGCGGAGTTCGCACTGACCGATGCGCGTGTAAAGGAATAGTATTGCAGATGGCGGCAGTCCCGCACAAACACGCGCTGGCCTGTCCCTTGGGACCACCGTCCTTGGCTTCGCACAGAGTAGACGCGGTTTGTAACCGCGTTTCTTGGGTTTCGTATCTTCAAGTCAAAGAAATGCGGCCAGAAATTGATGTGGCGTATGACATACTCGCAATGGCCCCCAGCCCCTTCATGTGAATGAACTCCTGCAGCGCATTCACGAGGCCTTCGGCATAGCGGTGGACCGGGAAAGCCTGCGCGAAGGACGAGGGCAGTCCCATTCAACTGCCGTTTTTGGGTTGAAAGCACGGAAGCAGGAATACGCCTACGCTCCTCGTGAAAGCGCTCCCCGTAGGGCGGGATTGGTTCCCGCCTTCTTCACAGGGAACGCACCGGGAGCAATTCGCTGCGTTGGAACAAGAGCCGGCAGGGACGCCGGCGCGCTTGCGCACATCCCATTCGTCCCAGAATTCCCATGATTCCCATACTTCCCATTGCTTTCGTAGGGGATCTGTGTCTGATTGGACATTTCGTCAAGAATCTGTCACCTTGTGGTACAATCGGTGTTAGAAGATGCGCTAAATTCCTGCCTTCCTCGGCCTCGGTGCGTGGAATGCGGAACGCGCGAACCGGCTCTTGGGGAAGGGATCGGCGGGCTAGGAGTTGGAATGCCGCTCCCAAGCTGGAGTATAATGTGCGCGCCTAGAGAACTAGTGCGCACTAGAGGACAGACCGGGACATGCACAAACCGCGGCTGCTTGTTGTAGACGATGAAGAACATATTCGGTTCGCCCTGCATCGGTGGTTTGAGGCTTGCGGCTTCGATGTCGACCTGGCTGAAGATGGAGACGTCGCTGTCGGCAAGTGCGAGAAGACCGCGTACGACGTGATCACGATGGACTTGGTCATGCCGCGCATGGACGGCGTAGCCGCCATCAGTGCGATCCGTGACTTACAGCCGCAGGTACCCATCTTGGTATTCACCGGCTACCACGATCGTGTGGAAGAGGCCCTCGAAACCGGAGCGACCCGAACGCTCGCCAAACCGTTGACGCTACACGAGCTGGAGAAGGAAGTCCGCAGCCTCCTCGTGGATCGCCAGCATCTGCGCGCGTAAGCGCGCGAACTGCCAGCGAACAACTCTCCTATGCCTGCGCCATGGCCGCGGGTTCGGTCTGTGGTGTGCGCGGTGGAGACGGGCTCCCGAAGAGAACCCGGATCGCCTCGATCAGCACCAGGCCCGCCAGCACGATCAATACCAGCGCCGCCCAGGACACGGCGTCACCTCCAATTCCCTTGAAAGACCAGTCCGGCAGGAAGAAGCCGGTGCGCACGAAGCGCAGCAAGGCCCATGCGCTCATGATGTACATGAACACCGTGGGCAGTCCCACCGCGTACCACACCCAACGGCGCTCCTGCGTGCGCCAAATCCACACGGTCACGCCAAGCAACGTGAGGGCAGCCAGCAACTGGTTGCTCGCGCCGAAGAGCCCCCAAAAGGTCTTCCATGCGGGAATGACGTTTCCTTTCGCGTCGGTGACCGTCTGCAGGACAAAGAGCGCGGGGGTGCCGGCCGTGATGGCCGTCGCTAAATAGCGTCCGGTGCGCCCGCGCAGCTTGAAGAGTTCTTCGAGTATATAGCGCCCGAGGCGCGTGCACACGTCGAGCGTGTCGTACACAAAGGTGGTGAAGGCGAGCAGCGCGAAAGTCACGGCCAGCTTACCGGGCACGCCGAGGGTTTCCAGGAACGAGCCGATCCCCATCGAGTAGATGTAATTCGGGCTGGCCTTGACGCCCGTCACGGTGTCGCGCGCGAGCACCATGACGCAGCACAGCGACACGACGGCGACCATTCCCTCCAGGAGCATGGCGCCGTAGCCGACGGTTTTGGCGTCGGTTTCCTTGCGCAATTGTTTCGACGTGGTGCCCGACGAGACGATCGCGTGAAACCCGGAGCAGGCGCCGCAGGCGACCGTGATGAAGAGCAGGGGGAACATCGGTGCGCCAGCCGCGTCGTGCCAGCCGATGAAGGCGGGGTACACTGCGGACTTGCCGCTGAAGACCAGGCCGAGCGCGCCACCGAGCAATGCGGCATAGAGGAAGTAGCCGCCGAGATGACCGCGCGGTTGCAGCAAGAGCCACATGGGCGCCAGCGCAGCCACGAAGCAGTAGCCCAGCAAGAGCACATCCCACACCTTGTGCGCGCCGTCTTCCGAAATACCCAGCCACGCGGCCAAATCCAACGGTATGTATTGGCCGACCCAGATGCTCACCGCGACCAGCGGCAGGAAGATGGCAGTCGCCCATCCCAGGGAGAGTTTCGTGTAGCGCAGGAGCAGACCCATCGCAATCGGCAGGGTCAAATAGAGCAGGGACGAGGTTGCGATGCCGCCCCCGGTGACGCGCTCGCCATTCTCCAGCACTTGAACGCCCACGAATGCGCCCGCGACGATATCGGTGAAGGCCACAATCACGTAGATGAGCGTGAACCACACGAAGATCAGGAACAGCACGTACGAGCGCCAGGACATGTGGAGCTTCACCACTTCGGCGATCGAACGCGCCTTGTGACGCACCGAGGCCAGGAGCGAGCCGAGATCGTGTACGCCGCCAATGAAGATGCTGCCCACGAGGATCCAGATGAGCGCGGGCGCCCAGCCGAACATTACGCCCGCGAGGATCGGCCCGACAATCGGACCCGCCGCCGCAATCGCCGAGAAGTGTTGGCCCATGAGAAACTTGGGCGCGATCGGCACGTAGTCCAGGTCGTCGCGCAGTTCCACGGCGGGGGTTGTCGTGGTCGGGTCGAGCTTGAACCAGCGCGCCAGCAGCGATCCGTACGTGAAGTACGCAACGATAAGGAAGACCGCCGAGAAAACGACGACAACGAGCAGACTCATGGACCCTCTCCCGGTTGGCCCGAGCAAGCAGCGGGCCCCCTCATTTTACGCGCAAAGAGGATTTGGCACAACGGCCCGTGCGGCGGGCATGCCTCAGGTTGGGGTGCGCCAGAAGAGGTAAGCCCCGGCCACGAAGAAGATCGCGTTGGCCAGCCAGGCCGCGATCGGCGGCGACAGGCGGTCGGCGTGGCCCAGACTCATCGTCACTGAAAACACGACGAGGTATATGATGGCGATGATGATGCTGATGCCGAAACTGATCCCGAGGCCGCCGCGCCGCACGCGCATGGCAAACGGGATTGCGAGCCAAATCATGACGAAACTCAGAGCCGGTTGCGCAAACTTCGCGTGGTAATCGACCCAAAGGGTGCTCGCGGGAAGGGCGCGCTTCTCCGCGTTGATAATCTCGGTCATGAGCTGCCCGGAGGACTTGGTCTCCATGGGTTGTTCCAATGCGAAAAGCATCTCGGGCGTTTCGGTGAAGGGCGCGGGCCGCTGGCGGATGCGCGAACCGCGCACGGCGGTGCTGTCTTCCGTGAAGACATACCAGCGCCCGTCTTCGAGGATCCATTGGCCGCCCGTTTCGTCCCAATACATGCGCCGGGCCTCAATCTGCTCCGCCTCGGCCCCGGATGTCGAATGGATGAGAATCCCCTCACCGGTCCGCGCGATGCGATTGAACTTATCGACGTGGCAGGTCCACTTTTCGCTCAAATTGGCCCAGTTAGCGTCGGCGCGTTCAATGTCCTTGTTGCGCGAGAAATAGCCCTGGTCAATTTGTTCCGCCTGGCGGGCGGCCTCGGTGCCAATGGTTTCGTTGAAGGCGAACAAGCCCACGGCGAAAAGAAGGCACACCAGCACGGGAACAAGCACGAAGCGCCGGAGGCTAATGCCACCCGCCAACACGGCCGTGGTCTCGTTGTTCTGCGCGGCATCGCCCAGGACAAGCAGGCCAGACACCAGCACGGCAAACGGCGCGACCCGGTACAAAACCTGCGGGATGAACGCGAGGTAATAGCGCACGACAATGGACCCAGGGACGTCATACCTCGAAATATCGATGTCGCGGTGAGTCAACAGATCGATGAGCACGTAAATGGCGACGAGCGCGATCAGCGTGCGAAGCAAGGTTCCCACCATTCGGCGCAGCAGGTAGCGGTCGAGCGTCTTCATACGCGGTCCACCCGCCACACGGCCACGGCGCCCGCGGCGCACAGCACCAGGCTGGGGACAAGGCCGCGCAGCACGGCGTCGTTCAGCGTAACGAGATTGGAGGGATCGAGAAGCATACGCAGCATGTAGAACACAAAGATGATGGCGAAGCCAAGCGCAAAGCTGTAGGAACGGCCACTGCGGGGCGAACGCACCGCCAAAGGCGCGGCGATGAAACTCACCGCCAGGCAGGCGAGGGGCAGAGTAAGCCGGTCCGCGATTTCCGTGCGTATCTTTCGGAGGTCCTCGGTATTCTCGCGAGACGGTCTGGCGGTCTGAAGCTTGGCCACCTGCTGTTCTTTGGCGAGAAGTTCATTCAGAGACATCGTGCGGCGGAGACCCGGTATCGTGCGCTCCATCGTCGCCGGCACGGGCATGGACCAATCCGAGAACACCGCGCGCGTCACCGTGTCGTCTTGCTGTGGCACGATGATGTACCCGTCCTTCAGCACGAGTACCGCGCCCTTCGGGTCATCGACGAAGCGCGCCTCCTTCGCGTAGAAGACCCACTCGCCGTTCTGCTTGGGCACACGGATGACGATGCCGGTAAGGGTCTTGTTGGCCGCGTCACGTCCCGCAAAGTAGACGCGCCAATCGCCGATCTTCTGGACGGACCCCGTGGGCAACACCTCGAGTGTGATGCGCTGGGGCAGTTCGATGAAGAGAATATGGTTCGCCTTCGCAGCCGCCCACGGCTGGACCCGCTCCATCAGGACGAACGACAGCCCGCTGAGCAGCAAGCCTGTCACAATAACCGGGGCGATGGCGCGTTTGAGCGGTATCCCGGCGGCCTTCATGGCGGTGATCTCATTGTTCTGGGCCAAACCCCCAAAGGCCAGCAAAATGCCCATCATGTACGTGATAGGGATGATGTACGCAGCGAGCATGGGCGAGAAATAGAAGACGAGCCGGGCCACGTCCCACGCGGAGATAAACTCGAGGGGCAGGTTCTTTTCCCTATGGCACTCACTCAGCTCTTGCGCCACGCCCACGAACCCGATCACCACGATGGCCAGCAGCGCAGGCACGGCGATCTCGCGCAGCGTGTAACGCGTCAGAAGTCCCCCGTAGGGTCCATGGCGGCGGTGCTTGACAGGTGCGGCCAGGTGTTCCGTGAATGACCAGTTCAAAACAGCTTCCCAAGAGATTTCGAGGCCGGTGCAATCCGCGAATTATACCCAATGCCGGGGCGCCGCCGCCAATCCCCCCAGGGGAAGCGTCTTCGTAGGGCGGGAATGATTCCCGCCTTCCTTCCTGAATGGGCGGGGATGATTCCCGCCTTCCTGAATGGGCGGGAACAAATCCCGCCCTACTTGATCCTGAATTCGGCAGTTGAACGGGACCGACACCGTCTTTCGCGAAGGCTCTGCGCAGCGAAACACGGTGTCTGTCCCGCACCCGTTAAACCCCACTTGCTACTTCTCCGGGGGTTTTTCCGAAGCGCCGCTGGCGAGGCGCGTCATATGCCAGAGCTTGGCGTACTTGGTGAACACGGAAAACGCGGCCAGCCCGCACAGTACGAGGCCGTGGTATCCGTCGAGGAAACCCCGGCGCAAAACGTACATCTTCATGAAGCGCGCCAGAGGACGCAGGGTCAGATCGAACACCGTCGCGCGCTGGCCTTTCTCGTGGAGGTCCTGTGCGGACCACGTCGTGAAGCGCTGAAAGGTGCGGAAGTACTCCTCGAAATTGCGCTTGTCGTCGTGGTACATGACCTCGTCGATGAGGCCCATGGTGCCGTCGACATCGACCGTCGCATGTACACGCTGGACGCGGTAGCGGCCCTTCTTCGTGCGGAACAGGCGCACATTGTAGTCGTGGTCCCAGCCGCAATGCGTGATGAGCTTGCCGAAGAAGTAGGAAAGCCGCCGCACGCGGTAGCCGTCGCACGCGGCAGGGTCTTTCACAACGCCCTGGATACGCGCGGTCAGTTCCGGCGACAGCCATTCGTCGGCATCGAGCACCAGCGTCCACTCGGTATCGATTTGCGGGAGGGCCCAGTTGCACTGGTCCGCCTTGTTCACGTACTCGTGAGTCACCACGTGATTTGAGTAGCGTCGGGCCACCTCATCGGAGCCGTCCGTCGTATTCGGATCCACGATGCAGAAGAGGTCGTCCGCCCACTGCGCGCTCTTCAGGCAGCGCTCGAGGCGGTCACCCGCATTGGGGATGAGGATCAATACGGTCAAGGAACTCATTGCTGCCTTTTACTGTCTGCTATCAGCATGACTACTCATCTTCGTGGTCTTCGGGTACCCGGCAAAGACACAGGCGAGGGCGCCTGTGCCACACGCGCATGCCATGCCTGCCGGACATCTTCCTCTCTTTAGTCTTCAGTGCATCCGAAGGTTCCAAAAGCTCAAGAGAAACATTTGAAGGGAGAAGGACGTGTGGCACAGGCGCCCTCGCCTGTGTCCCATTCTTGCTCGTGGTTGGTCTCCACCAACGCCCAAGTGTTAACTGGTGGCAGTACCGTGCTGCACGCATGCACAGCATGCGGCAAGCGCCGGGGGCCAATCAAACGCCCCCGCCCTTGCCCTGCAGCAGTGCCGCCACGCTGGCAAAATACTGCACAAACCAGGCCCGCGCGTCATCGAAGATTGCATGGAACAGCGGCACGACGTAAAGGGTTAGCAAGGTCCCCGCGCCCAGTCCACCAACCAGGGTCCACCCGACGCTGGTGAATCCCATGGTTCCAATCTTGCTGCCCATCACGAGCGGCGCGCAACCAAGGATCGTGGTCAACGAAGTCATCATGACGGGACGGAACCGCTCGCCACAGGCCCGCACGGAACAAGCGATCGGGTCGCCGCCCGCGGCGCGCTGGCGGATAATCTGATCGACGAGCACGATGCCATTGTTGACCACCACGCCGCAGAGCAGGATCGCCCCGATCATCGAGATGACGTCCATGGGCGTGCCGGAGAGGTACATGCACCAGTAGACGCCGCCAAACGCCAGGGGCACGGAGGCCAGGATCGAAACCGGCAACAAGTACGACTCGAAGAGCGCACCCATCACGACGTAGATCAGCACGACGGCCAGGAGCAGGGCGACGTGGTAGTTTTCCTCGTTGACTTCGAGCTGGGCGAGACGCTCGCCTTGCACGATGTCGTACCCGGGGGGCAGGCGAAACGCGGCGGCGAGTCTTTCCATGTCGGTCTTCACCGCGGACGCCTCGCGCGATGCCACGCGCGCGATGATGGTGACCACATTCTTTCCGTCGATGCGTGTGACGGCGTGGGGGGTGTCGGCGATTTGGCGGTTCACCAGACCCGCCAGCGGCACGAGCGCGCCGGTGCCGGATTGCACGGCGACGTTCTCGAGATCCGCGACCGTGTGCTTGTCATCCTCGCCGAAACCCGCCGTTACCGGGACTTCGCTGCCGCCCTGGCGCAGGTAGAAGACGCGCGTGCCGCGCAGGGCGAAGTCCACGGTTTGCGCAATCACCAGGGGAGTCACGCCGATCTGCGACGCGAGCGTTTCGTTGACGAGCAACTGGATCTCGTCGGTCTCGCGCTCCGTGTCCGTCATGACATCCGTCACCCCGGGGACGTCGCTGAGCATACTGGCAAAACGCCGGGCGTAGTTCCGCAGCGTTTCCGCGTCTTCGCCGCGCATGCGCAGGCTCAGCGTGCTGCCGCCGCCCGATTCGGCTTCGACCACCTGAACACGCACCTCCCCGCCGGGGATCAGGTGGGGCAGTTGGGTTTTGAGGATGAGACTCACGTCCTCCGTGGTATACAAGCCGGTGGCATCCACGCCGGCGGGCTGCCCAAGATAGGCGCGCACTTCCCCGCCTTGCGCCGACGCGCTCACGAAGATGTTCTCAATGGCGAGCGCGCTTCGTTGCCGCTCCATGACGCTTTCGATGGCGTTGAAGACCCCCTGCGCCATGGCCCAGTCATAGGTCTGATCGAACTGCACATGTACCTCGACCATGCGAAGATCCACCGAGGGCAGGGTTTGCGTGCCGACCCCGCGCACGGGGATTGCCACCGTAACTCCCACCAGAACGAGCAGGACCAGTGTAGACGCGAAGCGCCAGCGCAGCACAAAGCCCAGTGAGCGTTTGTAGTTCTCCAGCAAGCGTTGCAGCGGGCGCAGCGCGCCCACCCACACGAACGCGTTGGCACCCGAAGGCACGCGTTCACGCGCGGTGTGCGGTATGCTTCGTCGCGGCGCGCGAGCCCTGCGCGCTGTGACGCGGCTGGCCGCGAGGGGAACCAGCGTGAGGGCCACCAGCAGGCTTGCCGCCAGGGCGACGGTGACCGGCACCGCGAACGCGCGCATGTAGACCGACAGTTCGCCCGATTCGATGTAGAACACGGGCAGGAAGACGACCATCGTCGTCAGCGTGGCCATGGTGATGGCGAGGCCGACTTCACTCGCGCCCTTGTGCGCGCTTTCCCGGGGGCCATACCCCATTTCCTGGTAGCGCAGGATGTTTTCCGTCACGACGATGGAATTGTCGACCAGCATTCCGAGGCAGATGACGAGAGACGCCAAGGTCACGGCGTTCAGGGTCATGCCGGTGAAGAACATGACGATCACGCCGGCCACCATGGAGAGCGGCACGGACGCCGCGACTATGATGGTGGGCCGCACACGGCGCACAAATACAAACAGAATCGCGAGGGCCAGCAGACTGCCGCTCGCACCCGCGTTGATCAGCATGTCGATGGCCATGAGCATGTCGCGAGACTGATCCTCGAAGACGAAGACCTCAAGCCCCTCCAGGATGGGGTCGCGCTTGAGCAGCTCCAATTCTTCCCGGACGGCCGCGCAGGTGTCGATCGTGTTGGCATCCGCGTTTTTCAAGACGCGCACGAACACGCCCTGGCGCCCGTCGATGGTGTGGCGGAACTCCACTTTCGGACCCGAAGGCCGCACGGTGGCCACGTTGCGCAGTTGGAGCCCGTTGGGACCGACAACGAGGTCCGCGAGTTCATCGGGGCTGGTCACGCCGCTGGTCACCCGGATCGGATGCCGGGTTGCGCCGTCGAGAATGCGCCCCGCGGCCAAGTCCACGTGGCTGCGGCGCAGCTGCGCTATGACCTCGTACAGGCCGAGGTTCGCGGCACGCAACGCGTCCTGGTTGAACTCCACGTACACGGAGCCCGGATCGGCGCCCCAGATGTCCACGCTGGCCACACCCTCGATGCGGGTCAGCCGCGGCCGCAGTTGCGTGTGTACCCAGTGCGCGAGGTCGTCGTCCTCGTTTTCGGCGAAGATGGTGAAGGAGAGGATAGGCTGGGTATCCGAGCCAGACCGTGTGAGGAACATGCGGTCCACATCGCCGGGAAGTTCAGCGTTCAGCCGTTCCATGCGGTCCCGTACATCGCCGAGCGCGGCGGACATGTCCACGCCCCACTCGAAGAGCATCTCGACCCAGCAGCCATTGCTCGTGGACAGCGTGCGGATGTGGGTCAGGCCGGGAACGGTCCGGAACCGGCCTTCCGCGGGGATGGCGATTTCCTGTTCCACCTGCAAGGGAGTTGCGCCTGGATAGGGAATCATCACGCGGAGCACGGGAAAGTCCATGTCAAGCATGAACTCGCGCGGCAGCAGCGGCCATGCAATGAACCCCAGAGCCAGCAGGGTGATGAAGGACACGCATACGGTCACGGGCCGCTTCAGCGCGAGTGCCGGCAAAGAGTCCTTCATAGCTGGCGCTATCCTGCTCCGGCGCGGCCGCCCATCCGGTGCAAGCCCCGCATGATTCCGATTACGGTCACCGGGATCATAATGGAAAGCGCGGCGGCCCGCATAACGAGAGCACTCATCCGTCCAATCGGTCCAATCCGTCCGATCCGTCCGGTTCCGCAACCGGTTTGAACCGCTTTGCGGGCGAATGGCAGAATATCCGTTGGCACGCGCGACACGGTCCGCGCGCGGCTCCTGACGTAACCCCCATGTTGGATTGGAGAACGAAGATGTCGATGGAATGCCCCGGGAAGAAGGACGACGAGCAGAAGAAGGATGGAATGGCCGGATATCTGCTCAAGACGCGTACGATCGTGTTGTCGGGCGAAGTCGACCAGGAACTGGCGGAGCGCGTGATTTCGCAGCTGTTCGTCCTTGACAACGAAAGCCACGAGCCTATCCGGGTCGTCATTACATCGCAGGGCGGGCATGTCGACTCGGGTTACGCGATCCACGATGTCATGCGTTACGTCGAATCGCCGGTGTACAGCATCGGCGCGGGCTGGGTAGCCAGTATCGCGGTGCCAATCCTCTTTGGCGCGAAGAAGAAAGAGAACCGGCTCGCGTTGCCCAACACGCGATTCCTGTTGCACCAGCCCAGCGGCGGCGCCGGCGGCCAGTTGCAGGATATCCGCATCGAGGCCCAGGAAATCATGCGGATCCGCCAGCGCATCAACAAGCTTATCTCCGACGAGACCGGCCAGAGCCTCGACAAAGTTGCCAAGGACAGTGACCGCAATTTTTGGATGAGCGCGGAAGAAGCCGTCAAGTACGGCATCATTTCGCGCATCATCAACAGCGCCAAGGAAATTGCGAAGTAGTTCGCGAGACCGGGGACAGACACCGTGGTTCGCTGCCGAGAGATGAGTCTCGGCGGCCGAGAGAGATAAGAATCTCGGCGCGCAAGGTCTACGCGAAAAACGGTGTCAGTCCCGCTCATCAGAACGCGTCCAGCCGGAGATTCAACGCATTCGTGGATCCTTGTTCCCGCGTGTCGAGGTAGTGGGCAAGCACCGCGCAACGGTCCGCGTCGATCAGATGGTCGTTGCCCTTTTCAAACAAGACCTGCCCGCTGACACCCACCGAGTAAGTGTGTGAGGCGTACTGCGATTCGCGGTCCGGCAGGTGCGGGAACACGATGCTCCGTTCTGCGAGGCGCCGCTGGAGCAGTTCCGTCA
This sequence comes from Candidatus Hydrogenedentota bacterium, assembly GCA_020847495.1. GTDB lineage: Bacteria > Hydrogenedentota > Hydrogenedentia > Hydrogenedentales > SLHB01 > JAHDWY01. The sequence continues at coordinate 18,804 of JADLCA010000757.1, forward strand.
TGAAGGTTTTCATGGGCCGCCGGTCGGGCCGCCCATCCGGGAGCGGCTCGAGATCGATGGCGCTGCCGAACTCGAACGCGCGAATCTTCTCGCACCACTCCGGCCCCAGGTTCATGAGATTGTGGGCCACGGCACGCCCGTTGTTTCCGCAGTCGATGCCGATGCCGCGAAAGCCAAACGCGGCGTCCAACTCCACGATGATTTCCTGTTGGCGCGCGTAATTGACGCCGCGCAGGTTCACACGCAGCACATTGATCAGGTGGGGCGGGTCGGACACGAATACCACGAACTCCGACGGGTCGCGCGCGTAGCCGAGGTCGCAGCCCAAGTAGGCGTCGCCGGGGATGCGCACACCGGGAACATCGAACGCGTCGCCCTCGCCCAGCGAGATGGATGCAAACGAAAGCCCTTCGTCCACGCAGGCCATGTAGTCGTCGAGGTTGAATACCGCGTGCGCGGGTGACCCGTGCTGGCCGAGCACGCGATGCACGTAACCCGGCGAGTCCCGCCCGCCATAAAGCAACGCGAGTTCCGCGTCCTTCTCGGGGGTGTACTCGGGGTTGAGCGAAGACGGCCAGTTGTAGTGTTCGGCATTGCGCATCTGGGTCATGCGATAGAAGGTGTTGCGCAACCCGTTGGGGACGCCGTAGACCCAGCGGCGGCCGCCGCCGTTGAGGGCCTGGTAGAGTTCGCCCCACGAGGTGTCGGTCATCTCCTGAGCCTCATCGATGATTTGCCAGTCGACATGCAACCCCTGGAAGTTCATGCCGTGCGGCCCCGCGATGCGTCCCCACAGCACGAATCCGTTGGAGAAGCGCAGGAACCACGATGGCGAACGCTTGACTTCGACGAGGCTCGGCGCGAACGCCGGCGTCAGTTGGAAGCGGCGCAGTAGCCTCTGCATGAGGGGAAAGAGATGGTTCTCGCACTGCGTGGCGATCAGCATTTCCGTGTCCGGACACGCCACCATGGCCCAGCATGCGACGATCTCAATCTCCGCGGTCTTGCCCACATCGCGGCCATCGCAGTGCACCTTGCGCACAGCGAACGAATCCAGCGACTCGCGTTGATAGGGGCGCACAGTCCACGCACGGCCGCGCGCGTCGCGAAGATAACCGCGCGCGAAACGGCTGCGCTCGTGCAGCCCGAGCCACTGGGACAGCGCGGCGGGCGTGCATCCGCGCGCAAGCAACAGGCGGCGCGCCTCATCGGTTTGGATGGGCATGTTAGTCTTCGTCCGCTTCGAGGGCTTTGGGGTGCGAAGCGCCATTGCCTCCGGTTGTACCCATCGCCGCAGGCAACACGTCCACGGTTTCTTTCAGGAGAGGCTTGAGCAGGTCCGCGATCCCGGCGGATGCGGGGGCCTGCGCTGAGCCCGGCGCGGAATCCTCGAACTCCTTGAGGGCCTTGCGCAGCCGCTCCTGGGCTTTGCCCACGTCGTCGCCGCCGGGCACGCCGTTGTCATCGCCTTCAGAAACATTCGGCAATCCACCGCGCAAGGCCCCCAATCCGGCCCTCCGCGCGAGGATGTAGAGGGTCAGCACGCCCTCCAGCCGGATGATCCCCGCGGGCGCGGAGTCCGGTCCCGTCTTGCGCAGGTTCCGGCGGCAATCGCGCACCGCGGCGGCGACGAGGTCCGCTTCCTCCGGATCGAAGTAGCGGGCGAGCCACCCAGGGTCGGTCCATTGTTCGAGAAAGGTCTGAAGGGTGTTCTTCCGGCAGGGCATTCGCAACGCCATACGCAGTGTCCTCCACCCCTTGGGGCCGGGGCGTTGCACTGCGGGGGCGAAGGGACAGACACCGTGTTTCGCTCCGAAGACTTCGCGAAAGACGATGTCAATCCCGAATGGCACTAACTTGCGATAGTGTGGAGTCTGGACTAAGGCGAAACGCCCGGCGAAGAGGAACCCACTGGGAGTACCGGCATCCCTGTCGGTTCTTGGAGAGGCATCCTCTCGCAAAGGCGACCAATGAAGACACAGGCGAGGGCGCCTGTGCCACACGCGCTTACCATGCCTTGTCTGGTTCTTCCTATCTTCCGGACCTCGGATGACACACGTACTCTAAGAAGAACAGAATAGTCTTGGGAGAGGAGACAGACGTGTGGCACAGGCGCCCTCGCCTGTGTCCTGTTTCCATTTCCCGCAGGCAAGCCTCTGCTCTAAAGGTTGGTGCCCTTCGTGTCAGTCACGTTCCACGGCCTGGAGGTGTTCCAGAAGGATGCGGCGCACTTCCAGGATCGCCAATGGGTGCTCGTGGCAGGAGTGGCCGTAGGGCACGACCTTCTCCGAGGCCGCGCCGTCGACGTGCGAACTCGAATTCGCGACCACCCCGTCGCTGGGTTCCTTCTCCGGGTCGTCCTCGTTGTTGCCCATGATGGTGTGGTAGATGACCCCCGGCGCATAGGGGATTTCCTGCAAGGCCTGGATGATGGGATTGCCGGGTGAGAGGTTATCCACACTGGTGAGGCGGCGCTTGCGGAGACCGCCGCGCAGCGCGTCGGGATTCCGGTCGACGAAATCGACCATCTGCGTAAGGATGGCCTTGGGAACGGCCATGACCAGCGAGACCAGCGTGCCGATCACGCCGTAGCTGAGCGTGCTGCCGCGGTGCGGCGTTGCGATAAAGACGACGCGCTTCACGAAGGGCAGCGGCTCGAAGAAGAACACGCGGTCGATGAGCGCTTGTTCTTCCGGGGTGACCTTGAGTTCGTCCAACGGCTTGGTGCTGATGGCATTCCAGAGCGGGATGCCGCCGCTCTTCACCAGCGTGTCCGAGATCAGGCCGCCCATGCTGTGTCCGACCAGCACCATCTCGTCGAAAGCGGCGTCTGTTCCTTGGGGGTCGAAAGTCTTGCGCACTTCGAGCAGCGATTCACGCAATTGGCTCGCCGAGTAGATGAACGGATAGCCCGTGGGATACAGGTAGAACCAGAACTGGTAGCGGTCGCGGATCTCGGGCTGCCCGCGCAGGTCGTTCAGCATTTCCGCCCAGGTAAGGGGACTCGATACGAGGCCGTGCACCATGACCACGGGTATCTTGCCCGGCTGGTAAGGCTCCAGCATATAGAGGCCCGTGTGGTTGTCGACCTTTTCCGCGCGGAGCAGTCCGATGTAGGCGGCACGCTCCAATCCGGGATTGGCGAGCAGGAAGCCGAGCGGCGTGGTGATGTCGGACTCGAGCGGGGCCTGACGGCCCGCAACCTCGACGGTCTGGGTGTGAATGGAATCGTAGAGCTCCAGCGTGGCCTTGCGCGGACCGTACAGGTCCTCGCAGGGATTTCCTTCCATGCGCAGAAACGCCGTCGCGGGGTAGCTCGGCGTATCGGGGAGATGGCTGCCCTTGGGCGGCGTGTTCCCGACTGCGATGAGCGGCACGCCAAGACCAAAGGTGCGGTACTGGTTGCGGACGCCCTCGACCTCGTAGTCCGTCGCCAGCAGCAGGCGATCGATGTCCTCTTCGGGGAGGAAGCCGAGGCGCGAGACGTTCACCTCCATCGAGCCGTCCCACAGGGTGATCGTGGCGGTGTCGGACAGGTCCTGGCCGTCCTGCTGCATAAGGCGAATGCAACGGGCGAGCGAAAAGTTGTACACGTCGCAGGCCAGCCGGAACCGCGGGTCGAAGGGGTCCGGCAAGCTCCCGAACTCGTCTGAGAACAGGTAGAAGTAGGCATAGCGGCAGGCGCTGTAGTAATAGGCCAGGGCCTGTTCCGGCGACTTCTTGTCGGCGCGTTTGCCCGCGTAGCAAGCCAGTTCGGCGAGGCCGAACAGGACCTGCCGGTCATGGCGGCCGCAGGCCTCGTCGCGGAGTTCAAGCAACGCGTGCGTGGTGTCTTTCCGGTAGGTGGCGTCGAGGTCAAACGTACGCAGCAACTGGGCCGTGCTCTCGCTCAAGCCGTCGGTACTCAGGGTGTTGCCTTGGAGCTTGCGGAACGAGACATCCGTTTGCACAGGCCTCAGCGATACCCCGCCCAAACAGCCCGTGCCCGCCACGAGCATGAAAACGGCGCCACACCTGAGAAGAAACGCACTGCGCATCCAAACTGCCCCCACACGTTACGTCCAAATATGCAAGCACACGATCCGGGTAGGATAGTGGAAAAGACGCAACATTGGCAATCGGACGCACAAGAAAAGAAAACAGCCGCGTGCGAGTTACGGCCTCTGCGGGGCGAAGCGAAGCACGCCGAAGAACTGCGGCGCGTGAAACGAGTGGCCCTCCAGGATCGGCGACCACGCGCCGTAATGCGGATGCGAGTTGTTTTCCGCGATCTTGTAGAAATTGGCGTGCCATACCTGCCCCGGCACGTCGCCCAGGGGTCCGATGTATGCTTCGAGCAAATCGAAGGGAATGAAGTACTCGATGTGCCATGAGGTCTTCTCGGCGATCTCGGGATCGACCGTTGCCGGCATGGAATGGAAGATCGTCACGGCCTTGGCCTTCTCCTCGGGCACGTTCGACTCCTCGTTCTGCACGGGCCCCTTGTAGTCCGGGTTCTCATGGTAGGAGAGGAGCATGACGCCGCCGCAGTTGATCTCGAAATTGAAGTAGCCGCGTTCTTCCTTGGGTTTCACGAAGAACTCGACCGCCGAATCCTCCCAGACCTTTCCGTGGTACTTGGTCTCGATGCAGCGCACGTACTGGTCGTTCACCAGGAAGTGGATGTACAGGCCCTTGCCATCGTAGAGCACCTTGGCTTTCGCCTCGGGCCGGAAGTCGCTGGCCGTGGGCATGCCGGTGTCCTTCGTGAAGAAGTGGGTGATGTCCAGCGCGGGCGCCTTGCCCCAGGCGGGCCCATCCCATTCGCCTTTGAGCGACGGCGTAAGGGGGGCGGGCTGAACCACATACTCCGGCTTGGCGCCGGGGCCGGCGGGGGCCGCCGCTAACGGAAAGGAAGGCAGGGCCAGCAGTGCAAGTATCACGGGCATCCATGTACGCATCATCGTGAGTCTCCCCGGGGCCGCGTCAGACGGCCCCACACGGTAATTGCAGCAGCCACGCCTTCAAGCTTACACCTTTTTAACCGCGGAATGGAGCCTCGTGTCAGGTGAGTCCGCAGGCCCCCCTCGCCCCGAAACTGGGGGAGAGAAGGACCCCGCGTTTCGGTCCGCAAGACCCGGCCGAGCGACGGGGTCAGTTCCATTCGATTGGCCGGATTTGGGTTGAACTGTCCGGCGTGCGTATGCTACACTTCGCAGTCTGCCAGCAGGGCAGAACTGTGTCTACACGAGACTTAACCGGGATCAGACAAGCAGAGAACCCATGTTCGAGTCGCTGAGCAAAAAGCTGGAGCGCGCCTTCAAGAACCTTCGCGGTCAGGGCAAACTGACCGAAAAGAACATGAAGGATGGGCTTCAGGAAATCCGGATGGCGCTGCTCGAGGCCGACGTTAACTACAAGGTCGTCAAGCAGTTCATCGCGGATGTGCAGGAGCGCGCCCTCGGGCAGGAGGTCCTGGCAAGCCTGCAGCCCGGCCAGCTCATCGTCAAGATTGTCCACGACGAATTGGTCAAGATCATGGGCGGGGGGAACGCTCCCCTGCGCCTTTCGCAGACCCCGCCGACCATCATCATGATGGTCGGTCTCCAGGGTCAAGGCAAGACGACCACGGCGGGCAAGCTGGCCCTGCACTTGAAGAAACTGGGGCGCCACCCCTTGCTGGTTGGCGCCGACGTGTATCGCCCGGCGGCTATCAAGCAGTTGGAAGTCGTGGCGGAGCAGGCCGGGGTCGAATCGTTCAGCCTGGGTCCGCAGGCCGACCCGGTGGACATCTGCCTCATGGCGCGTGGCGAAGCCCAGATGCGCAACTGCGACGTCATCATCCTGGACACGGCGGGGCGCCTGCACGTGGACGAGGAAATGATGGGCGAGGTGCGGCGCATCCAGTCGCAGATGCACCCGCACGAAATCCTGTTCGTGGCGAATGCCATGACCGGCCAGGACGCCGTCACCTCCGCGAAGCAGTTCCATGAGAATCTGCCGTTGACCGGCGTCGTGCTGACGCAGATGGACGGCGACGCGCGCGGCGGCGCGGCGATCAGCCTGATTCAGGTCACCGGGTGCCCGATCAAGTTCGTGGGCACGGGCGAAAAGCTCGATGCCTTGCAGCCCTTTCACCCGCAGCGCATGGCCGACCAGATCCTGGGCATGGGCGACATCGTGTCGCTGGTGGAGCAGGCGCAGCAGGTCGTCGATCGCGAGCAGGCCATCGAGTTTCAAAAGAAGGCCCGCAAGGCCTCCTGGGACCTCGAGGACTTCCTGCAGCAGATGCAGCAGGTCAAGAAGATGGGCAATCTCGGCGACCTCGTGAAGAAGATTCCCGGAATGTCACGCATGCTCGGCGATGAAGAACTCGATATGGACGAGCTGAAATACACGGAAGCCATCATCTACTCGATGACGAAGGAAGAGCGGCGCAACCCGAAGATTATCAACGGGAACCGGCGTCTGCGCATCGCCGATGGCAGCGGGACCTCCGTTCAGGATGTGAACCGCCTGCTGAAGGACTTCGAGAAGATGAAGAAGATGATGAAGCAAATGATGAAGGGCGGCAAACGTGGCGGGCGGCGCCTCCTGCGTATGCCGGGGATGTAACGAAGAACATCCCCCGCCCCTTCGGGGCACCCCCTTCAAAGGGGGAGACGCCGGTAAGCGTGCGGTTGTGGTGTGGAGCATGAGTTGTGGAGGGAACATCCCCCTTGATCCCCCTTCAAAGGGGGACCGAAGAACGCCCTCTCACAGGTATGGTTCAGGCCGAGAGTTGAATCTCGAATCCGCGGGTCTTGGCGCGCAGCGAAGCGAGCGCGCACAACGTCCCCCTTTGAAGGGGGCAGGCCCGAAGGGCCGAGGGGGATGTTAGACCCCCGAGAAAGCCTTGGGCGGAGCGATTAGCGATCAAGGATGCGCCAGTGGGCGCTATCGAATGAGGAGAAGAGGAAACAGGATGGCAACAGTGATTCGACTGCAGCGCGGCGGGCGTACCCATACGCCGTACTACCGGCTCGTCGTGATGGACTCGCGGGATCGCACCCGGGGCC
>JADLCA010000758.1 GCA_020847495.1 Candidatus Hydrogenedentota bacterium
ACTCATTGTCTTCGGCGCCAATGCCATCGAAAACACCCCCATCGTTGACGCGGGCAGCAGTCCGCATTTTCCCGTCACACCCGCCGTCATGAACCACGCCCTCAGTCAGATCTGCGAGGACTACGACATCGAGTACTGGGCCTGGATCCCGGCGAACTTCGATTTGACCAATCCCACCCTGCGAGCCCAATCCTTGGCCCAACACGAGGCGTTCTACCAGAATTGCGTGCGTCTCGACGCCGTATTTGTCCCCGGTGGCGACCCGGGAGACAACCCGCCCGACCTCGTCATGGACTTCCTTGAAGATGTCGCGGCGCTTCTCGCCACCTACCACCCCAGCGCGGGCGTGTGGGTCTCCAACCAAGGCTTCGAACACGCTGAAAACGACTGGTTCTTCGACTACTTGCAGACGCAACATCCCACGTGGCTCAGGGGCGTCGTCTTCGGCCCCTGGACAAAGCTCACGCTGGCGGAGGAACGTGCGCGCACGCCGCTGCAATACCCGATTCGCCACTACCCGGATATCACCCATAACGTGCGGTGTCAGTATGCAGTGCCCGAATGGGACCCCGCCTTCGCCAACACCCTGGGCCGTGAGGCATCGAATCCGCGGCCTGTTGGGACGGCCCACATTCACAACTTCCTCGCGCCGTATACCAATGGGTTCCTGGCGTATTCCGAAGGGGTGCACGATGATGTGAACAAATACGTCTGGTGCCTGAGTGGCTGGGACCCGGACACGGATGTCGACGACATACTCACCGACTACGGGCGCTTCTTCCTGGGACCCAATGTGGCCCAGGACGCCGCCTCGGGAATCCTCCAACTGGAGGACAACTGGGACGGCCCTCTCGCGGGCAACGCTGTTGTTCCCGCCACGTGGAGCTACTGGACTGCCCTCGAATCAGCGAATCCGGGTCTCGCCAGCAACTGGCGGTGGCAGCTTTGCCTGCTCCGCGCCTACTACGACTACTACATCCAGGAACGCCTCGCATACGAGACGAACCTTGAAGATCAGGTCATGGTCATTCTGGAGGACGCGGTGAACCGCGGAGCCAACACCGCCATGAACGACGCCGAGGCCGTGCTCGCACAAGCGGTATCGTCACCTGTGCGCGCGGATCTCCGGTCAAGAATTGTCAGCTTGTGCGCGGACTTGTTCAGTTCCATCGGGATGCAGACCAGCACCTCGTCACCCTACTTGGCAAGCGGCCTCGAGCGCGGCTGCGTGCTCGACCTCGTGGATTGGGCCGTCAACGACCGGTGGTGGCTCGAGTATCGCTTCGATCAGATCCGCCTGCTCGGCACGGAAGGCGCAAAACTTGCCGCCCTTGACGAAATCCTCGAGTGGGAGAACCCCGGACCGGGCGGGTTCTATGACAATCTCGGCACCGTGGGCCAACAGCCTCATCTGGTCCAGCAGCTTCCCTGGGAAGATGACCCCGGCCGCGTCGAGTCCACCCAAAATGAAAACGCCTGGCACAACGGCAACTCCACCAGCGTAACTGCCGGAGCGGCCCGGCTCTCCTGGCAGAACCAGGCGGAGACCTTGTTTAACCACCCCCTGGAAATGCGGTACACCGGACTCGCACCGGATGCCAACTACACCGTGCGCATCGTGTACGATGGACGCTTCGCGCCCTCGATGTATCTCACCGCCGATGGCATTCACACCGTGCATGGCACCCTGGCGCAACCCAGCCCGCCTCAGAAACTGGAGTACGACCTGCCGCGCTACTTGACCTATGATGGGACATTGGACCTCCGCTGGGACCTCGTGACCCAGCGCGGCTGCCAGGTCGCCGAGGTGTGGCTGCTCCGCAGCGATCCCACTGTTCGCTTTGTGGACAAGGATGCCGTGGGCGCGGGCAACGGGACCTCCTGGGCAAACGCATTCACCACGATTCAGGCCGCCATCAACGCCTCGAGTTCCGGCGATACGCTGTGGATCGCGGAAGGCTCTTATGCCGAATCGCTGACCCTCGCGAACGGCGTGCAGTTGTTCGGCGGTTTCAGCGGAGTCGAAACTCTATTCGCACAGCGAGATATCGAGGCCCACGCCGTTATCATCGACGCACGCACCGCCGCTGGCGGCAGCCCCGCCGACCACGGCGTTATCCTGCAAGGTGTGGACAGCACGGTTCTGGATGGGCTGACCATCATGGGCGCGAACGCCAACGGAACCGCGCCGCACAACAGCGGCGGCGGTATCCTGTGCGATGATGCCGACAGCACCAACATCATCGCCCGCTGCACCATCGTCGCCAATACGGCGACGGGCTTCGGCGGCGGCATCTATTGCGGCAACGCTTCCTCGCCGGTGATTTTCGATTGCCGCATCGCCGGGAACAGTTCGACGGACGACGGCGGCGGCCTCTACTGCACGGGCGGGTCCAATCCAGCCGTTTCGCGCTGCACGATCAGCGGGAACCAAAGTGGCGACTACGGCGGCGGCGTGGCCTGCTACTCGTCCTCCGCGGCCGTGTTTGCCAACTGCATAATCAGCGGCAACAGCGCGCCGCGCGCCGGGGCCATGCGCATTTCCAGTTCCAACGTCAAACTCGTGAACTGCACCCTGAGTGCCAATGCGGCCACGGTCCAGATCGGCGGCGTGTCTTGCACAAACGCAAGTCCGGAGTTCATTGACACGATCTTTGAAAGCCACGCGAACCTCGCGATTCATGAAGGTTCATCAGATGCCGATCCCTCGGTACAGGGATGTCTTTTCAACAACAATACCGGCGGCGACTACTACAACGACGACACCGCCTCCACGCTCACTGGGGCCACCGCCATTAATGCGTTGTCCCAGGCCGACGGCAACGTCGAAGGCGCACCGCAGTTCTTCGAGTTGCCTTCCGGCGTGTGGGCTTCCGTGACCTTCAACGCCACGACAAACCGCACGTCCCTCGTTGCGGCCCAGCCCGCCTTCGCGACGTACAACTTCGCGGGATTCCTGCTCAATCCCGATACCAGTCAGCGCTCGCACGCCTTGATCGTCTCCAACACTTCCAACACGCTTGAGGTCGCGGGCAACGTGACCTCAAGTGCCGCCACAGGCGAGGCCTTCGAGGTGCTGGACTTCCATCTGACAAGCACATCCGGCGCCATCAATGCCGGGACGGAAACAGGTGCCGCGTTTATCGACGTGGATGGCGAGTCACGGCCCGCGGGCACCGGAGTGGACATCGGTATCGACGAGTTCGTTGATTCCGACGGAGATACCCTCGCGGATATAGTCGAGTCCAACAGCGGCGATTATCTCAATCTGCTCGACACCGGCTCCGACCCCAACGATCCGGACACGGATAATGACCAATTGAGCGACGGGTACGAGGTCACGACCAGCGGCACCGATCCCACGGATGCCGACACCGATGACGACACCTATGAGGACGGATATGAACTGTCGCACGGGAGCAATCCCCTGGATCAGAACAGCACGCCTCCCGTGGGATTGGGCGTTCTGAGCGTGCCGGTCTTCAAGTAGAGTTACATCGAGAACTCTTGGACCAGGTTTGCCTGCGGCTTGAGGGCAAAACCTGATGTCAAGTCCATTCAAGACACAGGCGAGGGCGCCTGTGCCACACGCGCTTGCCATGCCCGGGTTTAATCTCCCGCTCTTCCTGTTTGTGGTTTGCACGAGGAATCCACAAGTTCCGTGTGACCGTTGGAGCGGAGATGGACGTGTGGGACAGGCGCCCTCGCCTGTCATCCCATCAGGTTTGAGATTTCGCGGTGTCAGAACTCCGGGCCTCCGGGTAGTCCGCGCGCTTTCTCATCTGCTACAATACCTTCATTCCTTGGAGCAAATTCATGAGCCATCACACGCACAATCGAGTGTATCTTCCCAATTCCAAGTCGTGCTTTGTCTGCGGCGAGGAAAACATCGCTGGTCTTCAACTTCGGTTTTATGTGGATGGCGAATTCACCAAGACCGTCTTCCATCCCAAGCCCCATCACTGCGGCTACCCGAATGTCCTGCACGGCGGGGTGGTCGCCGCCCTCCTCGATGAGACCATGGCCTGGGCCGCGAACCGCGCCATCGCGCGGATGACCGTCACGGGCGAACTCACCGTGCGCTACATGAAGCCCGTGCCCGGAGACAGGGACATCCTGGTCTGGGCGGAAGTGCTGAAAACAAACCGGCGCCTGGTGCAGGCGCGGGCCGCGGTTCATGATGCGTCTGGAGAAGAGTTTGCGCGGGGCGAGGGGCGTTTCCTGCCAATGTCCGCCGAGGAAACCCTCTTCATCGACGAGCACTTGATCTATCGCGGCGGCGAGGAACGGGTATTCGATTCCCTGCGGGAGGACTCGGCATCGGTCGAGGCAAAATAGCTACTCCTGCGTCATCCCCGCAACCGATTCCGTGACGACTGTCGATACAGCCTTCCCCATCGCATCGGGAAGAGCCGCGACCTCATTGGTGGCCAAGGGAACCGAGGCGCGTTGCGTGCCCGCCCAAACTACCGTGCGGTCGAGCGCGGCGCGCAGTTCTACTCGCACCTCGCATACCGCCGTCCATGGCTCCGAGTCACGAACCACATCGAACTGCCTGACCTGCCCCGTCAAGATGTAGTCCGGCTTGGTCACATCGGGCGCGATTCCCACATCGGCAAAGCGGCCGCTCGTCACCAGCGCATCCTGCAAGGCCCGTGTCACAATACTGTCCGGAGTCTCGGCCCACTCGACCGTCGTGTAATGCCCCAGCTCGAGTCCTTCTCGATAGACGATCTGTTGCGTGTACGGCCGGGCACCGTCCAGTGGGCGAATCATCACGGTCTTGTCGATCCGCTCACACGGACTCACCTGCGGCTCCACGCGCAGCGTGTAGAGCACGGCTGGTTCGTAGGAGCGCGTCGCGCATCCCGCAATGGCCAGCGCGATTAGGGCGAGTACGGCACACCGCATCACTATTCTCCCTGCGGCTTGGCTTTGCCGCGAATCATGGACGACGGGTCGTTCTGTAGATACACCGCCAAGTCGCGAATGGCCTCCAGCGCCTCATTCAAGTTCTGCATCGTGTCCATCAGTCCGTGCTGCAAGTTATCCGTCCCGTACATGAGCGTCTGCGAAGTCTGGTCGAGGCTCACGCTGGTCTGGTCAAAACGCTCCACAATAGTCTCGAACTGAGAGCGCCACGCCTCCTCGGTCTTTGCGAGGTCGAGAGGCTCCACCTTTGCCTGGAACGTCTTGATGGCCTCGTTGGCGGTGTCAGCCATCTTGGAGGCGGAGTCCGCCAGCTTGTTGAAACTCTCTATCCCTGCCTTCACTTCATCCACGCTGCCGTGCACGTCGTCGGCGACCGTCTTCATGGTCTTGCGCGCATCCTCTACGAACCCCTTGGATTCCTCGATGAAGGCCTGGGCCTGCTTCACGGTTTCGGTCAGTTCGCCGCTTTCCATGCCGTCGAGGCCCGTCTTGATCTGCTCCACAATGCCATTGAGAGATTCAAGCACCTCCGCGAACTGGTTGCTGAATGACTCCACCAGCGATTGGCCCGCAGGAATGACCGATCCTTCCAGGATATGCGGTGCATTAGGGTCTCCGCCGGACAGGGCCACGCACATGGTGCCCGTTGCGAAACTGTAGAATTCGAGCTTGGCCTCTACCCCTTCATGGAGCGATACCTTGTCGGGATCCACCAGAATGTCCACGTACGCCTTGCCGTCTTCTCCCACATAGATATCGTCCACTTTCCCCACGGGAACGCCGAGGTACTGCACCATGCCGCCCACATATAGCCCGAGCACGGAGTTCTCAAAGATGACCATGTAATGCACATCATTGCTGCCGCGGTAACCCGCGACCAACGCGAGACACACCGTCGCCACGGTCACACTGACAATGACAAATAGCCCGACCCTTACCTTTTGCGCTTTGGTAGCCACATGTAGTCCTTCAATCCGCGTTCATGCGGGTCATTCTGCCCCTTCCTCTTCCTCGTGTCCACCCGGGACCATCCCGCGCTGGGCGATGAACTCATCGGCCCGCCGCTCAAAGAACTGCCGCACCCGCGGCGCGTCGCTGGATTCCGCCTCGGCCAGCGTCCCGAGAAAGATGGCCGACCCCTGGTCGAGCATCAGGATACGGTCGGAAATCTTCCGTATCGAATCCAGCTCATGCGTTACGATGATGAACGTAATCCCCAAGAGCCGCCGCAAGTTCAATATGAGGTCGTCCAGTCCCGATGCCATGATGGGATCGAGACCCGCCGACGGCTCATCAAAGTAGATGACCGGCGGATCCAAGGCGATGGCCCGGGCCAGGCCCGCACGCTTCTTCATGCCGCCGGAAAGCTCATCCGGCATGAGATGCTCCGCCGCGCCAAGCCCCACAAGATTGAGTTTGAACCTCACCAGCGATGGGATGAGGTCCTCCCCGACTTTCCCATACTCGCGCAGCGGCAGCGCCACGTTGTCGCCGACCGTCATCGAATTGAACAGGCCGCCCGACTGGAACGCGATTCCGATGTTCCGCTGCACGCGGGTCAGCTCGTCCTCATCCAACAGGGTAATGTCGGTGCCGTCGTGAACGATCTTCCCCGACGTTGGCGATAGAAGGCCCGTCATGTGCTTCAGAAGCGTCGTCTTGCCGCACCCGCTGCCGCCGATGATAACGAATATCTCGCCAGGGTCCACGCAAAACGAAACGCCCTTGAGGATTGGCGTGTCACCGTAATGCGTGACGAGGTTCTCCACGCGGATGATGGGGCCTGCAAGGTTCTTGGCATCCACACTCATCGCCTAGTCCACCACATAGTAGAAGAGCAGCGCGAACATCATGTCCACAACGATAATGAGAAAGATGTCCTGAACCACCGCGCGCGTGGTCATGAGTCCGACGCCGCGGGAACCGCCTTCAACGCGCAGCCCGTTGTGACACCCGATCAAAACAATCACGATGGCGAAGAAGAACCCTTTGAACAGCCCCTGGAAGATGTCCTTCAATTTGGCTGCCCCCAAGGTCTCATTTAGCCAGGCATCCGGGCGGATGTCGAGCACGTAGACGCCCCAGATCATGCCCCCGGCAATCCCTGACAGCATGCCTAGCGAAACGAGGCAGGGCATGACCAGAGTCAGCGCGAGCAGTTTGGGTGCGACAAGGAACTGGGGAACGTTGAGTCCCATGCCGCGCAGAGCGTCGATCTCTTCCTGGACCTTCATCGTGGCCAGTTCCGCCGCGATGGCCGCACCGGTCCGCGCGGCAACGACGACCGCCGTCATCACCGCGGCCAGCTCGCGCGCAAATCCGATCATGACCAGATCGGCCACGTAGATGCCCAGTCCGAAGGTGCGCAATTGCGCCGCGGACAGCATCGCGATGGTGAGGCCCAGGAGAAAGTTCATCATGAAGTTGATGCGTACTGCGCGCACGCCCATCTCATGCATCTCGTCCAGCAACAGGCCCCAGCGGAACCCCCTGCCCAAGAAAGGCGCCAGGATGGTCCAGTAGATGGCATCCACCAGGAGATTCAGGAATTCGCGGACTTCCGCGGTGGCCCGAATCGTGGCGTCGCCGAGATTCTCCAACAGGCCCACTCGCCGGGGCTTCTTGCGCAGCGCGGCCTTCAAGCCCGGCTCGACCAGCTCCATGAACTCAGCAACCTGCCCACTCGCACCTTCCCACGCCAGCTCCCCGCCCCTGGCCTTTGCCCACTCCGCGATGGTGAGCAGCCACGCGCCGCCGCGGGCGTCCATCGTGCGCGTGTTGGACAAATCCACGAGCAGCACGCCGCCCTTCTGCAGCGCATGTTCGCGCGCCGAGCGGTGTAACGCACGCCCGGTCTCCTGAGTGAGTTCCCCAGGAACGGGTATTCGGATGGGGGTCATGGCGGACCGCCTGCAAGCGTATTGAATTCGGCCTCGCTGAGGACCGTCACGCCGAGCGCTTGGGCTTTGGTCAGTTTTGACCCCGCCTTCTCGCCCGCTACGAGATAGTCCGTGTTCGCGCTCACACTCGATGTGGGGCGGCCTCCGAGGGCCTTGATGCGATCGTGAATGCTGTCGCGGGAGTACCCCTCGAGGGTCCCTGTCACTACAAACGTCTTGCCCGCGAAGGGCCGAGGGCCTTCACTCGTGGCCGCCGCGGCTTCCTCCAGTGTCAGCCCCTG
Organism: Candidatus Hydrogenedentota bacterium; assembly: GCA_020847495.1. Taxonomy (GTDB): domain Bacteria; phylum Hydrogenedentota; class Hydrogenedentia; order Hydrogenedentales; family SLHB01; genus JAHDWY01. Next base: position 8,114 of record JADLCA010000758.1, read on the forward strand.
ACCACGGAACCGTTCGATCAAAGACCGGTTCTCATGCGTGTCGAAGAAGTCGCGGACGCTTGCGGCTACCGTTTCGCCGATCTCGTAGATATGCGTGAGGTCATCCACGGACGCATTCATGAGGCCGTCAACGGTGCTGAAATGCGATGCCAGTACCTCCGCCGTGTGTCCGCCCACGTGGCGAATGCCGAGGCCATTCAGCAAGCGGCTGAGCGGCCGCTTCTTGCTCGCCTCGATTCCGGCGAGGAGGTTCGCGGCAGACTTCTTGCCCATCCGCTCCAACCCGGCCACCTGGTCTTCCGTCAGCTCGTACAAGTCCGCTGGACCGCTCACCAGCCCCTTGTCCACGAGCTGATCGATCACCGCCGGGCCCAACCCCTCGATGTCCATCGCGCCGCGCGTGGCGAAGTAGCGCAGGCGCTCCTTCACTTGTGCCGGACACGCCAGGTTCAGGCACCGCAGGTACACGCCCTCGGGGTCGCGGTGAACTTCGCCGCCGCACACGGGGCACTGCGCCGGCGGCTCGATGGGCCGCGCGTTCTTCGGACGCTTCTCGGAAATGGAGCGCAGGACCTGTGGAATGATTTCGCCCGCTTTCTGGATCTCCACCGTGTCGCCCACGCGGATATCTTTCCGGGCAATGTCGTCAAAGTTGTGAAGGTTGGCGCGCTTCACCGTCGTCCCCGCAAGCAACACCGGCTCCATTTCCGCGACCGGAGTGATCGTGCCGGTTTTGCCCACCTGGAACGACACATTCAGCAGTTTCGTCTGCGCTAGCTGGGCCGGATACTTGTACGCGATAACCCAGCGCGGCGACTTCGATGTCGCCCCAAGGCGCTTGCGCTGCGCGGCCGAGTCGACCTTCACGACGAGCCCATCGATATCGTAGTCCAGCTCGTTGCGTTTCGATTCCCACACCTCGCACACGCCCAAAACCTCGTCAATGGACTTGCACCGCTCGCTATGCGGACTCGTGGGCAGCCCGCACTCGCGCAACTGCTGCAGCGTCTTCCAATGCGAAGAAAGCTCCACGCCTTCGATCGGGGCGATATCGTAGAACACAATGTCCAAGCGGCGCTTCGCCACTTCGCGCGGGTCGAGCAGCTTTAGTGTGCCCGCCGTGGTGTTGCGCGGATTGGCCAGCGGCGCTTCACCCGCTTCTTCGCGAAGCGCGTTCAAGCGCTCCAGTTCCTGCCTCCGCATGAACACCTCGCCGCGGACCTCCAGCTTTCGCGGGGGCTTGCCCGTCAAGCGCAGCGGCACCCCGCGAATCGTCTTCACATTCGCCGTTACGTCGTCCCCGCGGGTGCCATCCCCGCGCGTGGCGGCGCGGACCAGCAGCCCGTCCTCGTACAAGAGCGAGATGGCCACGCCGTCGATCTTCAGCTCGACCACGTATTCTGGTTTCGAGCCCGGGTCCAATCCGCGGCGCACGCGGTCATCAAACGCCCGCAGCTCTTCCGCGCTGTAGGTGTTGTCGATTGACATCATGGGGACCGCGTGCTCGACGGTCTCGAACCCCTCGATGGGCTCGCCGCCCACCCGCTGCGTGGGCGAATCCGGCGTCACGAGATCAGGGTATTCCGCCTCGAGCGCTTCCAGTTCCTTCAACAGCGCGTCGAATTCCTGGTCGCTGATGACCGGAGCAGCCTCCACGTAATACAAGCGGGTGTGACGCTCGATTTCCGCCCGCAATGCCTCGCACCGCGTGCGTACCTTCGCAGGAATATGAGTGTTACCTTCAGACATGGCGCGATTATATCAATCCCCAAACGGCCCCGCACGTTGCATGAGGTCTGGATGTACCAATCCCCCCGCCTATGCTACGCTACCCGCGCGCATCCGGGGACCGTGTCCCCATGTGAACATCAAACCACGGGACTGTTCCCGAAAACGGATAGAAGGTGCCCCATGAGCAGCACGGAACTGAAGGTCGTCAATCCATACACCGGCGAGGTCGCGTTTACGGTCCCCCAACTGGCCATGGGGGAGGTGGATGCCGTTGTTGCGCGTGCCCGCAAGGCGTTTGAAGGCTGGCGCTTCACGCCCATGGATGAGCGCCTCGCGTTGTGCAAGCGCTTCGTCGAGGCCTTCAAGGCTATGGGCGATCAGGTGGCCGCAGACATCACCCTGCAGATGGGCAAGCCACTATCCCAGGCGAAGGGCGAGATCAACCGCCTCGTCGAGCGCGCCGAACACATGATGTCCATCGCGCCGGAGGTGTTGGCCGACGAGCCGGCTCCGCTCATCCCGAAGTTCAACCGCTACATCCGCCACGAGCCCCTCGGCGTGGTGTTTGACGTGGCTGCGTGGAATTACCCGCTGCTTATTGCCGTGAATGTGGTTGTGCCCTCCGTCCTCGCGGGCAACGCGGTTATCCTGAAGCATTCCAGCAAGACCCCGCGCTGCGGTCAGGCCTTTGAAGACGCCTTCAAGAAGGCGGGCGCGCCCGAAAACCTCGTGCAACACGTCGTCGCGGACCATGCCGTGGCCGATGCCTTCGTGAAGCATTCCGGCGTCGACTACGTGTCCTTCACGGGTTCGACCAAGGGCGGACACGAAATTGTGCGCGGCGCGGTGGACCGCTTCATCAACATCGGTCTCGAACTCGGCGGCAAGGACCCCGCCTACGTGTGTGCGGACGCGCCTTTCGACTTCGCCGTGGAAAACTGCGTCGACGGCGCCTTCTACAACGCGGGGCAGTCCTGCTGCGCCATCGAGCGGGTCTATGTGGACAAGTCCATCTACGACCGCTTCGTCGAAGCCTACGTGGCCAAGACCAAGGAATACGTCCTGGGCGACCCCATGGACGCGAAAACCAGCATCGGGCCACTCGCGTCGAAGAGTGCGCCCTCGTTCTTGGAAAGCCAGATCGAAGACGCCGTCCATGCCGGCGGCCGTCTCGTGCTCGACCCGAAGTCATTCGCCAAACCCTCAAAGGGCTGGTTCGCCGCGCCCGCCGTCGTGGCCGACGCGCCCCAGCGCTGCGCCCTCATGCAGGACGAGAGCTTTGGACCCGTCATCGGTATCACGCCCGTTTCCGGCGACGAAGAGGCCATCAAATACATGAACGACAGCCTCTACGGCCTCACGGCTTCCATCTGGACCAACGACGTCGACCGCGCCATCCGCATCGGCCAGCGCGTCGAGACCGGCACCTTCTACATGAACCGCTGCGACTACTGCGACCCCGCCCTCCCCTGGACCGGCGTCAAAGACACCGGCCGCGGCTGCAGCATGTCCCCCTACGGTTTCCACCAACTCACCCGCCTCAAGAGCATGCACCTGAGAACCGAGTTGCCGGGGTAAGGAGGTCGACAGGTGCCGTCCTTCGCGAACTCTTTGCAAAGCGAGACACGATATTTGTCTTTGCCTCTTCGTAGACGCGGTTTGTAACCGCGTTTCTTGGACTTCGTATATCGAACTGAATAAACGCGGCTACAATCCGCGTCTACTTTTATCACCTTCCAAGTCGTTGGGGTGTAGCGGTACGGGTCATGTGCTTCTACCTGTCAGACACGAATTGCGATGGAACAGGCCTCGCAAATCGCAAGTGAGCCCCCTTCTGGCCGCTCAC
>JADLCA010000759.1 GCA_020847495.1 Candidatus Hydrogenedentota bacterium
ACCTCACAATCGACATTGCCCAGAACGGCAACACCTACACCTGGACGTGCCGCGAACGGCCGATACCCGGACACGGCACCATCACCGGCACGGCGTTGGATGCGTATTGGACCGACTTCGGCAATCACCTGAGCGCCACCGGCAACATCCAGGTGAACGCCGCCGCCGTGGGCACCAAGATCACGTGGAGCAACGGCATTATCTTCAATCGGCTCTGATTCTGACCGCCGGTTCAGCCAACACTTTGGGCTGCGGGGGAGATCCCCCACCGCCGCGTAACTTCGCGTCTTGTTTGCTGTCCTCTGCCTGCTTCACAATAGAATTCCAAGAGGCAGTTGGCGTTCTTGTTGTGGGCCAGGCCAACTGCACGTGGAATCCGGAGATGCGACTACGATGCAGTCTGTGGTGATCGACAAGCCCTATCAGTTCGTGCCGCCGCGGCATGGACGGTTCTGGCCAACCGTGATGCGCCCCTACATGCCGCGCTACCTCAGGAAGAGCCACGGCGTGGAGAGTCTCGAGTACCGGGGGTTGGACCGCCTCCAAGCCTCGTTGGCCGCCGGACACGGTATCATGCTCGCCCCGAATCACTGCCGTCCCTGCGACCCCATGGTGCTTGCACTTATGGCTTCATCCATCGGGCAGCACCTGTACATCATGGCGAGTTGGCACCTCTTCATGGAGGGGCGGCTGCAGCCGTGGCTGCTGCCGCGACTCGGCGTGTTCAGCGTGTACCGTGAGGGACTGGACCGGGACGCCCTCAAGTGCGCGGTCCAGATACTTGTGGATGCGAAAAGGCCCCTGGTGATCTTTCCGGAAGGAGCCATCTCGCGCACGAATGATCGCCTCAATCATCTCATGGAGGGCACGTCCTTCATTGCACGGAGTGCGGCCAAGAAGCGCAGTGAAAACGGCAGCTCCGGCAAAGTCGTGGTTCACCCCGTGGCCATTCGCTACTTCTTTCTCGGAGATCTGGAAGGCACGCTGCTCCCCGTGCTCGACGACATCGAGAAGCGTCTCTCCTGGCAGCCACAAAAGCACAAGCCGCTGGCTGAGCGGATCACCAAAGTGGGAGAGGCCCTGCTCACGCTCAAGGAACTGGAGTACGCCGAGAAGCCGCGCGCGGGCACACTTGCCGAGCGGATCGCAGCGCTCATCGATCAGGTGCTGGTTCCGCTGGAAGACGAATGGCTGAAGGGAAAACGCCAGGAGGGCGTCATTGCGCGTGTCAAAGCGCTACGCACCGCCATCCTCCCCGATATGGTTGCTGGCGATATCTCACAGGAGGAGCGAGAGCGGCGATGGCGGCAACTCGCGGACCTCTATCTTGCGCAGCAGCTCTCCTTCTATCCGCCCGACTACTTCGACGCGCCGCCGACACCCGAGCAAATGCTGGAGACAGTTGAGCGATTTGAAGAGGATTTGACTGACGTCGCGCGAGTCCACTGGCCCATTCATGTGAGCATCGAAGTCGGCGAAGCCATCGAAGTCAGTCCCACGCGGGAGCGTGGAGTGGACCCGGACCCGGTGATGGCCAAAGTTCGCGCAGATTTGGAATCAATGCTGGCGCGCCTCAAGGATAACCGGCCCGGCTGAACTGCGCCGGAACACGGGGAGGGGATACGCATGCTGCCTGCGTCACGTCCGGCCAAATGGTGGCTGTTGCTCGTCATCGTGATTGTGCTGGCCGGGACCCTGTTCTTCCTGCGGCACGAGTTCATCGAAGGCTTGCGCGGTCCCCGCTTGTACGCATTGCGTGCGTTTGTGGTTGCGGCTTCACTGTTGGCGTGGTTCACCACCCAGTCGCTTCTCGGCACCCGCGCGCTGACGTCCGGCGCGATCACCGATGGCATGCACGAACTGACCGCGCCCCTGCACCGCTACCTGCAAGCCAGGCCGAAGCTCGTCAACGTCATCCTCATTGTCAGCTCGGCGTTCATTGACATCTTCGGTTTGTTCCTCATTGCGGCAGGGATCTTCGGCCCGAGCCTGCGGCCTTTCGTAGCGTTGTTGCTCCTCTTTGCCATGCGGCAGGTGTGCCAGGCGTTCTGCGCGCTGCAGGCCCCGGAAGGCATGATCTGGCGGCATCCGGGCGTGCCATCATTGCTCGTCACCTACACGGTGGAGAGCGACTTCTTCTTCTCGGGTCACACGGCCATCGCGGTGGTGGCCGCCGTGGAGATCGCACATGTGGCCCCGTGGTGGCTCGGTGTGGCCGCAGGCATCATTGCGTTTCTGGAGGCCTCGGTCGTGCTCGTGCTTCGCGCCCACTATACGATGGACATCTTCGCCGCCGTGGCCGCGGCGTTCTGTGCGATCGGCCTGGCAGGATGGATATGCCCCGTTGCGTGAAGTAACGTTGAAAGGGGAGAAAAGGATGCCATCACCCAAGGAAGGCAGCATGTTGCCGCAACATCGTTTCAAGCCATGCACAGGAGCACACGGCACGCTCATCGCGGCTCTCGGTATGGCGGTTTTGATGACATGTCTTGCCATTGCAGCGGAGAACGCCGCGGAGCGTCCGGAGAAGTGGGCCGCGCCGATTGTACTTGAAGGCGTGCCCAACCTGCACAAGGTGAGCGACACCCTCTATCGCAGTGCGCAGCCCACGGCCGAGGGTATGCAGAATCTAAAGAAGTTGGGTGTCAAGACAATCGTCAATCTCCGCTCATACCATTCCGACCGTGCGGAGATAGGGGAGACCGGGCTCGCATACGAGCACATTTACATGAAACCTTGGCATCCCGAGCGAAAAGAGATAGTGCGGTTTCTTCAGATCGTGACAGACCCCGAGCGCGCCCCGGTTCTCGTGCATTGTCAGCACGGTGCGTATCGGACCGGCACAATGTCCGCCATCTACCGTATCGCCGTCCAAGGGTGGACCAAGGAGGAAGCATTGCGCGAAATGCGAGAAGGTGGTTTCGGGTTCCACGAAGTCTGGATGAACCTGCCGGACTGGATCGAGGAATTGGACATCGAGTCAATTAAGAAGGATGCGGGGATAGAAAACGTGACTGGGTCTGCACCGCAACCCGATGGGGCAGACGAGCAACCAGCGAACCCGCGTTAGCAGGAAAGGGGATGCCATGAGCATAAGTCGGCCCATTCTGGCCCTCTTGCTTGTTTACACCCTGGGTTGCCAACCGCCTGAAGTAAGTCCCCCGCAAACTTCGTCCGCAACGGCAGAAGGATCCGTGGACACGAGTCTTCCCACGACGCTCGATCTCAAGCAAAACACGTCGACTACACTTCCCGGAACTGGCGAAGAACTCATTATCGCCATCGGCGACATCACTCGCGGTAGTGTCACAGTCAGCGTAAGAGGGGCAAAGGGGGGCGTCGTGCTCGGCCCGGACCCTATGAAACGCGGTGACAAGCACGTCTTCCAGGCCGCGGACCGGACCTATTTACTCAAATTGACCAAGATGATTGACACCATGGCCGGAGTTGACACGGCAACTTTCGAGTTCACTGAGGTGAGCGCCGAGGCATTGGCCGAGCAAAAGAAGATCGGACAGCTCATAGCTGCCGTCGAGGGGCTGAAAGATGCCGTCTTCATCCGGAACGGCACCGAATATAAGGCCAAAGACGCAGCGGATCACCTGCGCCGCAAACTGGAGGCCGCCGGCGACGAGATCGATTCGGCCACAAAGTTCATCGACCTTATCGCCTCGAAATCTTCAATGAGCGGAGAGGAGTACACAATACGCTTTGCCGACGGCCGGCTGGTTACTGCGGGCGACTTCCTGCGCGAGAAGCTGTCGGAACTTTGAAGTGCTCTCCGGATACCATTTGCGCCCCCCGAACAAATCGCGGCGATTGGTGTCTCAGCATATTAACCACCGCAGGGAATTCTACGTAAACGGAGGAGCGCGGCAAATGAAGACCTGTATTCCCGGCGTGATGCTATGGGGCTTAGCCTCGGCCGCCCTTATCGCAGACGTTACGGACTCGCCAAATTCCGACCGGCTATGGTTCACTTTGGGGGTGCAAAGTCCCATCGCTTCTGGAAGTGACTACACGCATCGCTTTCACTCCGCTATCCCGAAGGAACTCGCGGGGACTCCCATTCCTCCTCTTGAGTTACGTCTCGAGTTCCGGCAGCTCACTGACCATCTGACGGTCGCCTTTGTCCCCTTCGAACCGCTGGACGGCTATGAGACGTTTCCGGCCGGAATCTCGACCAGTGAGATGAAGACTCGTGGTGAACATAAGAAACGTCTGGCAGGGCTTCCGCCTGGCGAGTATCAGGTGGCGGTTGTTCAGGGACAGAACCGCATACGGATCTCGAATGTCGCGACGTTTACGATTGACCCAAAGTTCCACGTGGACGAACTGCCTGTGTTGTCGCCGGTCCCCATCGAGCCGCCGCCCCATCGGGCGATTCCGGGTGTTGCGCTGCGCATTGCCGGATCAAAGGAACTCTTGGAGCCTTTCCTTCTCAGCGAGGCAGTCTATTGCAGGCTTGTCCTGGATGACGTGGAGTTGGATCCACAGATGATAGCGTGGACAGGACCTGATCCGGAAATCCACGCGGGAGACCGCTTTGTCGTGGTTATCCCAACGGAATCCTATCTCATCCCCGAACTCGACCCGGCTTCCCCCCATAGCCTACAGGTGCGTGTGAAGAGCCACACATCCGCAATTGTCCCCATCGATCTCAGCGGGCCACTGGGCACAGCCTGGGACCGCGAAACCAGACCCTTTCCAAAAGTCCAGCGAGACGAGGAGGCCGTTCAGGGACGAAACTGAAACGCGAAGAGATTCGCGTCCTTCATTAGGAATTCCAGCTTCACGGGCTGTACTGCGAACTTGGCGAGATCGCTTGCGTTCTTCCAGGCCACGGGGATATCGACGTGATCGCCGGTGATCGCCTCGCAATCCTGTGTGCCGTGTCCGTCAATTGTCTGCCCCTCTGAATCGAGGATCCCCACACGAACGTCGCCTCCTGGACTGGTCTTCACATTCAGATGCAGGGAGCGGCCGGTGAAGATGAGTAGCGGCGTTACGAAGCGGCCCTCCATCTCACCAGCCTCGGCTGAAACGAAACCGTCCAGCCGGTTGACGGCACGGCTGAACACGCGCTTGTTCTCCGGGATGGCCAAGGCATCCAATTCCGCCTCATTGTGTTTCAACGGCGAACCGCTGTAGTACTGCCAGATTTCGTCGCCCACGCGCAGCAGCCCCTGTCCCATGTACAGCGAGCCGCTGTCGAAGGATCCGGCGGCGCCGAGCGCGATAAATGGTCTACCACGCTCGGGCCAGGACCAGTGAATGCCGTCGCGGCTGACAGCGATATGGATATCGAGCGTGTCCGCCACGTGATTGTACATGCTGGGGAACATCAAGTAGACACGGTCCGCGTACGCATATTTCAGCGCCGCGGGATTGTACAAATCGGTATCAGGCACGTCCTGCTCATCGGTCTGAAACACCAGCGAGAGCGGTTCGAAACGGTCGAAGGACGCGCTGGCGCTGCGTCCAATGGAGCGCCCGCGACCCGCCACTCGACCGAAGAGCACATACTGTCCAATCGCATCGTCCCAGAAGCCTGAGTACTGACTGTCCGCGAACACATCGCAGATGGGCCGGGGCACACGCGCCCAGTGGAAGCCATCGGGAGACTGCATCCCGGCGACGCGATGCGGTGGATCGAGTTCGGAGAAGATGCCTTGCGAGACCGCCTTGTAGCGCGCATCCGGAGGCGCCGAAGGATCGAGAAATACACCTGCGCCGTGCACCCGCGATCGTGCTGCGCCATCTCCGATTTGCCGGAAGAGGATGTTGTTGTCCGTTGATTCGTGGTAGGAGAACAGGCCAAGCGGCGGCTTGCTCCACGCGATTCCGTCTGTAGATTCAGCGTAGCAAAAGGACGTGTCGTCGGTGGTGGGCCATCCCTCGACATCGTAGCACTCGTACCACATGCGGTACTTGCCGCTGTCCTCCAACACGTTGAACCAGTTCAATGTCGCATCTTCCCAGGGCCGGTCGGAGACGAGCGTGCGCTCGTTGGTCTTATCGGAGGGATGCACCCGGAGCGTGATAGTCTCGGACGACTCGATGAAGAGCGTATCGATGAACAGCTGCTTCCGGTCGGCGACATCGATTGCTTCGGCCGCCTTCTCCGCGGCAAGGCCTATGGGATGCATCACAAGCAGCAGAGCAACGAGGTTCACGCGCGAGTTCCTTTCTGTCCGTTCGAAGCAGTCCGGCGCCCCGCTGCCAATCAGGCGCCGCCCGCGCGCAACAGCGCACGCAGTTCGGTCTCCTGTTGTCTGAATCGTGCGACCCCGGCAAGATTCGTCATCTCCATGGGGTCATGCGCATGGTCGAACAGCTCGGCCCCGGCACGGCCCTCATCCCATTCCGTGTAGCGCCAGCGCTGGGTGCGCACGCTGCGCCCCATGATTTGCGGGGCACCGGCTGAACCGCCTGCTCTTCCACCACGCGTGACCTGGGAGAACGCGGCGTGCTCCCACTCCGCCCGCGGGTTCTCCACGAGGGGCCGCATGCTGTGACCCTCTGTCTTTGGAGCAGCGGCGATGCCGCACAGGTCCGTCAGAGTCTTGTGAAGCGACACGATTTCAACGGGGCGTTCACAGGTGCGTCCTCCATTCCTATTCCCTGGCACCGAGATGACGAGAGGTACACGCGCGGACTCTTCGTAGACGCTCATTTTCTGCCAGAGGTTCTTCTCGCCAAGGTGATAGCCATGATCGCTATGGAAGACAACAATGGTCTTATTGGCTAGGTCAAGCGCTTCCAGCGCGCCGAGCACGTGGCCCACCTGCGCATCCATGAACGTGGTTGACGCGTAGTAGGCCTGAATGGCCTGCCTGCGCAAGCTATCGCTCATGGCGATTTCGGCGGGCTTCTGACGGGACAACGCGGCCACGGGGAGTCGCATGGCCAAATCATGCGGAACTTCGGGCACGGTTATCTGCTCCCGCGGGTACTGTGCGAAATAGGGCTTCGGCGCGATGAAGGGCGTGTGGGGACGGTAGAAGCCCACTGCGAGATAGAACGGTCTTGCATTCTTCGCGCACGCTTCCAGCAACTGAATTGCCGCGGCCGCGCCCTTCCCGTCTGTCTGTTCGCTGTCCCCTCCTTCGGCCGCGAGCCAGCTCAGGGTGCCGCCCGTGTCCGTGAGTTTCTTGCCCGTCGCGGTAGTGGCGGTGCCGTCCGGGGCGAGTTGGAGCACTTCCACCATGCCGATGTCATCGATATCGCGCCCCCTTGGGTTTACCACCTGCTCCCAGGACTCTGGATCATCCAATCCGCTGGTGCCGATTTGGCTGGGCACGCCATAGTGATAGATCTTGCCGACCCGCGCCACGAAATAGCCTGCCTTGTGAAAACTCTGCGGAATGGTCACCGCATCGCGGACGGTGTCGCGAAAATGCGTCTGGTTTTCATAGACGCGCAAAGTGTCCGGTCTCAGCCCGGTCATGAACGACGCGCGGCTCGGGTTACACAACGGAAACTGGCAGTAGGCGCGGTCAAAACGCACGCCGCGCGCAGCGAGCGCGTCGATGTGGGGAGTCCTGACCAAGGGCTCGTCGTAACAACTGAGACGCGTGCCCAGATCGTCGGAGATAAGATGCAGCACATTGAGCGGACCCTCTGGAGTCGAGGTCCTGTCCGCACTTGCCCAAGAGGCCCCTGCACTCAGGCCGACCCCGGCCAAGGCGCTTCCAAGGAACTGACGACGATTCAGTGAGTTCATGACCGCTCCTTTCCTTGTCTTGTCGATGCCGCCGGACCATCATAGCAGGACTGCGCACGGCACGCGCGATCAGCTACGGCGCCGCGACCGGATCAGGCAATGTCACGCGAAGGAACTTCGCTTCAAACGGCATGAGCGTAAGAGACGAAACGCCGGTTTCTAGCGGTGTCCCAAGCACGTCAACAACATCTACTGCTGCGGGAATCACCCCATTGCACACTAGCCTCGTTTCAGTCTGTCTACCTTCCAGTTCGCGCAGATGCAACAGCAGCCGGCCGTCTCCTGCGGGTCTGCAATTGACTAGCAGGACATTCGCCGGCTCGACGTGGAGGGTGGAGTGTGACGAGGGACCTTGCTGGGGGCTGCCACCAGGATAAACCTGTGCGACCAGCGGCACCCGCGAGCCCCATCCAAAGCGCGACGCGCTTGTGTTCGTCAAGTCTGGAGTGCTTGTCAGGAAATAGCTCCACGCGAATTCGCTCTCCTTCGATCCCCGGAAGTTGTAGGTCCAATAGTTGTTCATCACCCATGAATACACGTGCGGACGCTCAATGGTAGCCGTGTATTGCCACTTGCCCATGTTGATATCGCCGAATTGCACCAGTGGGATCTCATCGCAGGAGAGGATCGTCTGTCCTTTGTCATCTCGAATGGCCACGAAGTTTTGCACGGTGTTCCAATCCGTCGACGAACCGGGGAGCTGATTTTCTCCTGGTGAGACAATACCGCCCTGCGCATCGAAGAAGAGTTTGGCACTGGCAGGCGCAAAGGGAAATGCCACATAGATGGATTCAGGTTCCGGCACGAACTGCTTCCGCATGGTGAAGCGCAACTCGACTCGCTTGGCTTCGTTGTACAGGCGAATCTCACACGCCACTCCCGGCGTGTTTTCGCTGGCCAGGCATCCGTCGGCCTGCGCGGAAATGCGCAGACTGCTCCAGACAGGACCCGACCCCAGGTTCTCGACACGAACATCGCGCAGCCCCGATCGCGTTGAGCGGTCGAGATATGATTGACGGTCAAAGAAGTGGTAGTCCGTCAGCGTGTCGCGGATGAACTGCCCCAATCCTTCCGGACTTTCGCGGTCGACAAGTTCCCGCCCCGTTTCCTTGTCGATGAGGCTTGTCACTGAACCCGACGCGGGGTCTATCTCAAGCCTGTAATGCGCATTCTCCAGCGTACAATCGCTTGACGTCTTTTCCTCCTGGGTTGGATATCCACCTTCTGCTTTCTCGACGCGGAGCACCTTGTAGCCCATCGGCGGGATGTCATCCACCCACAGCGTCCAGTAGCTACCCTCAAAGCGGCTGCTCATGAGACGGGCCGGAACATCCTTATTAGACGTCATATCGACAAAGCGGTACGGCGTTTCCGCTGGCAGGATTTCGTGGCCAATGTACACCTGCACGGGACCGGAGCGCTCCCAACTCAGTGGGTTGACCACGGCTATCGTCGGCACTTCCGCGCGAGGCAACTTGGTTGAAAGGGCGCCCCACGCGGTCTCCCGCAACAGCGCGGATTCCTTCACGGCATTCCATGCGTGGGCAACCTTCTCTCCCCACTGCACCGTGGCATTCTCGGCCATCGGATTCGTGAACTCTTCCTGCGCCCCGAAGGTGTGCTCATCGTAGAAAAGCAGGTCCTCTTCCAGCCGCGCAGTTTCATCGTAATGCGCTGGCGGAATGTCCCCGCCAAGCAGCGCGGCGATGGAGAGCATGCCTTCCGCGGCCAGCAATCCTGCATGCGAGCGCCGGACCTCGGCGGTTTCCACGTTGGCGAAGCCGTGCGCGTCAGACCACCAGTTCGGCCACGCCGCGCGATACACAGGCAGATCGTCTCCGTGATGCTCTTCAACATAAGCCGGAAACTCGCGTGCAATCGCGGAGCGCAGATGCGGCCACGCATACTTCTCGTTCCACGCGAGCATGAGGTCGCAGCCTGTCAGCGCGGGCGGGGAGTTGTCGATTTGGATGCCCGAGTACTGCAGCGCGATGCGATCAAACGGATAGCCCACCGTCTCCAGTCCCTCCAGGTACGTCATGGTCTTGCGTTTGAGTGCTTCCAGATTGCCCTGGTGAATGCCAAGTCGATTACCAGCGTGGTAGTGGTCGGGACGCCATGCGAGAACGCGCTTGCCCGAGGGCGACTCCCACCAGAACGCGGTGGGCCGCTCGAAGGGGCGAGGCGTGCGGTCGTTGTTGATCCCCATGATGAGATACTTGATCCCGATGTCAGCCCCATAGTCCACGAGGCACCACGCAGCGCCGGGCACATCATTCTGCATGAACGTGCTGACTGGAATGCCCCGCTCTCGGAACTCGCGGATCGGTTGAAGGGATGCCGCCGTAATGCGTTCATCCGCAAGTTCCAGCATATTCAGGGGTAGCCCCGTCACTTCGATACGGCTCTCGGCGATCCGGCGAAGGAGCCGCTCCACCTGTTCCGTCGTGCGCCGCCGCAGATATTCGCGTACTGCCCAGGACGTCTCGCAAGTCCAGCGGAACTGCGTATCCTCTGGATAATTGCCGGTTTGATCGCAGTAGTCGAGGGCGTGGTCGATGTAGCGCAGGAAATCCGGCAAGAGTTCATCCTGTGGCCGCGTGTATCCGATGTCCGTGTGCGTGTGTTGGACCATATAAATCGTCCAGCGGCGGAGCCGCTCGAACGGCACTTCATCAAGCGTCATATGGTTTGTGGCTGACGCGAGTTCGATCCGGGCCGTGCCGTCTTGTTCGATTATCGGCACCGGTAGTTCTATCTCGTGAATGCCCGTGGTGAGATCGCCAATCTCGAGCACGCGAGGCTCCTGCCACTCCCGCATCGAAATGCGAATGCTCACGTCTTTCAATCCACCTGAGGCGATGCGCCCGCGGACTATCTGCCGCTCACCTTCGGCAGTCTTTGTGGCCAGCGGGAAGCTCGCGAAGGAGGCCGAGCGAAACGTGCCCGCGAGGGGATTCGCTACCTGCACGTCCGCTGCGATTCCGGTGGGAGGTTGCGCATCCGCACCTTCCAGGGCGACCTTCAAACCCCATGCGCCAGCACTCTGGTCCACCTTGAACAGGAGCGTATTCGGGCCCTCATTGAGCGTGACGGCAACTCGATCCTCGCCCCCATCGTCGATAGTGCGCCCCACATGGTGGTCGTGCACCAGCGCGCCGTTGAACCAGAGGCGTACCCCATCATTGCTGCGCACCTTGAGAGTCACGTTTTTCGCACCGTCCGAAGTCAGGCGGCAGAAGGCATAAGTCACCCCGGGAACACCTTCCTTTGCGCCCAAGGCATCAAGGAAGTCGAGGAGTCCGGACGAGTCCGTGAACGCGGGATGCCAAGCCGTCTGCTGACCTTCAGCGAATGCGATAGCATCCCCTTCGGAGGGAACGCAGCCCGCTTCCGTTCCGCAAGCTTCCAGATAGTCTTTGAAATAGCCGAAGCAACCCGGACCGTGCGAGAGGGGAGCCGCGTTCGGAAGAGGACCCGCCACCATCCACACCGGAATGGAACCGTTGTCTCGGAGCGGGATCCGCTCCCACTCCCCCGCAGATGCGGGAGAGCACAACAGGAGCGAACAAAGGAGAAACACACTTGACACGATTCTGCTGAGATGAACGACGTCTTGCACGGGAATCCGTCTCCTTGTCGCTGCACGCAGTGAACAAACGCACTCTGAGCGAGGCCTTGAGTTTTCGCTACGCATGATGACGGGCAGTGAACGTGCGTTTCAACAAGAAGTCCTTGCCGGTCGGAGCTCAGCGCGGAGGCAAGGAGCGCCCTTCGGAAAACGGACGCAACTCGGGCCGGACATTGAGTATCCGGTCGAGCGCACTTGAAGCCCTCCCCGCCACGTACGCGCACTTGTCAGACGTAGTCAATTCGGCTATTTGTTTGATGAGTTCAGCATCGGCGAGATTCGCAAACAGTCGCACCAATTCCGCCCACTCTCGACGATACTCCGGCTGCGCAAACAGGGCGAGGCCAAGGTTCCTGATCCGCTGCTTCTGGTGCTCTGACAATGGGGTGCGCTTGAGTTTCCGGTAATACCATTCCTTTGCGTAGCCAGCGCGAAAGGCGGGGATATCAATTTCGAGGAAGTCCAGGACCGCGTCCACTGCATCGGCGTCGCCACGCAGGAAACCCTCGTAAAGCGCGTAAAGTGTCTGAAAGAGATCCGAGACCGCCTTTTCGCGGGCGAGGTACGTGTCGTGGGCGAGTTCATAGGTCTCGTAGACGTTATGATCGGGCCGGTACTTTTGCCAATCCGCCTGAAACGCTTTGTGAGCGGCGACGATCTGAAGCAGTTTCTTTGTGTATTCGGCCTTACGGTCCAAAGACAATCTCCACGATTACCCTGGCGTTGATGCGCGGTTCAGTGATGCCCGTAACCGTCCAGCCGCGCCTCAGAGACCGCAAGCTCCGGGAATTTTGCACCAGGGTATACACTGCGGACCGTAAAGCGAAACCGCATGCCTCTTTGAAGCAACGTCTTCGGGAGCGTCACGGCCTGGGGTTTGCTGCTGTCAAGGAGAGTAATCACTCCCAAGGAGCTACCGTTCACAGAAAGCTCGAGTTCACGGATTCTCGCGTGGTTACGCCAATGCTCCGGCGACTTGTTGTACCCGTTCAGAATGTACAGAGTGTCAACCCCGGTGCGCTTCCAGTTCTCGTCAAAGTCCGGATGGAAGCCGCTGTCCTTAAACGTGAACTCAAGCCACGATGTTGGTCCATCTTTGACCACCCATGCGGTCTTGGGCTCGCCGTCACGAATCTGGCCCGCATCATAATGCACTTTACCCTGACTGGGGATATGCTCTGAAACGCTCTCACTGGGGTATGCCATGCAATAGAGACTGCAACTCTCAGGATTGAAATCTGCATCCGGGTCGAGAGCCACGTGGAACGTTGGAGCGGTTGCGCAAAGAAACGCCGCCAGCACAGTGAGTAGGTGGCACCGCATAGTGACCTCCCGTCGACGCCGTCCCCGGCGCCGGCAATTCACTCTCTCAACTTCAATTATAATAGGATACTCCGAGTGCGACGCACAAGCAAACGCACTTTTAGTGCGTGTGACTTCTCCCAGTTGCGAATTGTGAGTAGCGCTTCGAGTGGCACCCTGCGGGTAGTGGCAGCTAGGAGCGGTAAGATGGACCTCCGCTTTCGCGAGGGTGACGGAGTGTGGAGTTGGTACATTCTCCTATCTTCCCTCTGCGGCGGCTTGGCGAGAGATAGCGCGAACTGCGCACTCGCGGCAGCACGCGGTCATGCCGAACAGATGAATTCAAAGAGGCCGTGCTTCTGGTGTACTATGCGGTATTGTCGCTCGTGCAGTGTGCCTACATCGCGCGGCTTCTCTCGCGTGAAGAGGGGGAGGACGATTCATGGTCTCGATTATCGCAACGCTACTAGTCCTTGGCGCGCAAGCCGCTGTGCCGCCTGACGAATTGCTCACGCTTGCTCCGGGATGGACGGCGACCGTCGTCGCGACGGTGGACCAGAGCTATGTGGGCTGGGATGTGGAGATTGGCGACGCGGATAGCGACGGCAAGAACGAAATCCTTACGACGGGGTGTCCGGATAGCCGCTTGTACTTGTTCAAGAAGGGCGACACGGGATGGGAGACGCATCTTCTTGCTGAAAACCTCGCTGAGCGCAAGCCAGGGATGGGGCTGGCCGTCCGCGTGGCCGACCTCAATCGCGACGGCGCCAATGAATTAGTCCTGGGTACGGGACAGGAGGGCGAGGGCACGGCCTTCCTCTATGTGTTTCGCACGGATGGAATGCAGGCAACACCTCTTGCGGTATCACGTCCGGACTGCAACAAGAGTGGATTCACGCACAATCTGGCATTTCACGATCTGGACAATGACGGTATCGATGAAATTGTCTCTGCGTATTGCAGCGGAGGTGAAATCGTGCGCTACGATCTTGACCCTGCCCTGAGCAGAATTGATGCGCGTCTCCTCCACACCCTTTCCGGCTCGGGTGAAGAGGCGCTAATCATGGACGTGGATAATGACGGCGCCGTCGAGTTCATCACCTCCAACAGCTTTCGTGAAGGCCGTGCGCGTGTCGAGATCTTCGAGTTTGACGCCAAGGGCGAATTGGTTGCTCCGGCGCGCATCGCCCTGGATGGATTCGAAGGCAATCTGTGTTTTTATGCGTCCATTATCGTGGGCGATGTGGACAACGACGGCGCTAACGAAATGATCGCCGGCTGGAAGCGGGAGCAGAAGGTCAACAAGGCCACGCTCATCGGCTACCGGATCGGGGAGACCGCCGAACCCGTATACACCTTCGAGCGCGAGACGGAAGATCTCGACATGGGCTACTTCGAGAAGATGATGGCCATTGCCGATGCCGACAACGACGGGAAGAACGAGCTGGTGGTCTCCACGCGCGGCGACAACATGTCCGAACTCATCGGGAGCCAGCACTTGGGGCATGTGTTTCGCTACACGGTTGGTGCCAGCGGAGCGGTAACGCGCGAACTCCTGGCGAACTTCAACGAACAGTATGCTGAGTCCTCATGGCTGGCCGTGGGTGACGCCGACAACGATGGCCGCAACGAGGTCGTCCTCGCGACCGGCAAAGGCGACCGTACCCAGCCGGGAACATCGTACGTGGTGCTGCTGGAAAGGTAATCGACCCGGATATCAGTGATGGCGAAATATTTCTTGCAAATGAGCAATCTATGTGGTACACTTCTGCCCAGTGCAATGGTTGCACCTCAGTTGGAGCCCGTGATTATCAGATACCGCCGCAGACCCGCTCTCGCCTTGTCGTCTTCTGTAATGACTTCATGTTCGCCCCGGGCTGGTTGCCATCGATGCTGACGGCCACTCTCCACAAAACCACT
>JADLCA010000760.1 GCA_020847495.1 Candidatus Hydrogenedentota bacterium
ACCCCGCGGCCCGGGCGAGCCGCGCGAGACGCACCGCTTCGTCCGCGGTGCGCGCGCCGGAGGTGTTGGGAAGCAGGAGATGCTTCGATGGGTCAATGACTGAGAGAATGCTGTCACCCTGGGGATTGGAGAGGTCGGCACGGCGCAGGGCCACGGTGACGATCTCGGATCCGGACGCGTCGAGCGCGGCGCGCAATGCCTCCGGCGACGGGAACTTGCCGGTCCCAATCATCAGACGGGATCGGAAGCTACGGCCAGCGATAACAAATGGATCGTGACTCAAGACGAACTCCGAGGGTGCCCAAGGCCCTGTTTTCAGGCAGAAAGTAATTGTAGCAAACGGGCGGCGGGAGGCTCAATGCCCGCTCGAAACGCGGGGCGATCACACCAACGATACACCGGTCTTCAACAAGGAAGAACGCAAGAGTCAGCGCGGATTGAGTAGGGCGGGATTTGTTCCCGCCCTCTTAACGGGCCCGGGAGCGCTACAGAGTTGCTTACGAGCCGGCGCAAATGACTTCATTTCAGTCGAGATGGCACGTCTACACAGGTCGCCGGTTTGTCTCTCTCCACTTCGAGATTGGAGGAGCAAGAAGGCGGGAACAAATCCCGCCCTACGGAACCCGCCCTCTCATGCGCCTGCCGGTGTGCTCTCTGATTCATGGGCTCCGGCGGCGTCGAGGGTGTACACGGCGAACTCGCCGCCTTCGCGCGGCAGGAGGACTTGCGTGACCGCCCCGGTGCGCAGGGACAGCGTGGGTGTGGACACGGCCGCGCCGGATTCGGTGATCGTGGCATCGACGGCCTTGACCGCTTCGTCTCCCGCGAGGATCTGGTATGCCGCAATGAACCATACGTCCTTGCCTTGTTGACGCCGCAGAAGCATGGGGAGGCGCTTCATCTCCGGTCCAAACCTTTCCGCCATGTAGCAAGCCGACGCGTCAAGAAAGCGCAGGGCGATACGCTTGCCGTCGCCGGCATCCACAGTCGCGGCAGTGAGCCGCTCGGGAAAACGACGTGGATTCTTCAGCAGCGTATAGGGTCCTTTCGTGCCAATGGCCTCGGTAGTCTCGGCCTCGGGTACCTCGACAATGTCACCGCGCACGTGCAGCGGAAGATCGAAGGTGGCCTCCTCCTCGCTGGTGCAATGAAACACATCGAGCACGGTGTTGCCCGCGAGACACAGCGTGCGGTCCAGCACCACGCCCTTGTAGGCGCCTTCGCAGACCGCGCGCACGGCGCTGAAGTCCGGCGTGGCCGCGAAGGCCAGCAGCTTCGGGGAACGGCGGGTCTGCGACTCCTCGTTCACCACGACGGTGTTGTGCGCGAGTGTCTGTGCGTACCAAGCCCGGTGCATCGGGTTGCCGTAAGGCAAGCGGCCGGGGTCGATGAAACGCTCGTCACCGTGCGCGTAAAGAATGAGCCCGAGTTTTGCGGGGTGGACATGCCCCGAAGTGCCAGGACCGTAGTCGAAGAAGACGGCCGTCTGTCCCGTGGCGTCGCGGAGAATGGCGAGGCCTTCCGACGGCTCGTTGGAAGAACCGAGGGCAAGAGCGCGCGCCTGGTCCGTGGGCAGTGTATCCACGCCCCACAGAAGGGCGTCCCTCGAGTCGCGCGCCGCGAGCAGCGGCAGATAGGCCGGATCCTGGAAGCGACGGTATGCGACTTCGTAGAAGTTGCGTTTGCTATCGATTGAGGAACGCTCGCTGTCGTTCAGCGCGGGCGAAGTGCCATCGGGAAACACCTGGCGCAGGGGCGCGTCAAACATTTTCTTCACGGGTGGCAGCGCGTAGAGGTCCATGCCCGCGCGTGCGGCGGCTTCGAGCAGATAAACATGCGCGGAGAGCGCGTACCAATGATAACTGGGCGATTCCTCGTACCACATGCCGCTGGCGGTGACGCTACTGGCCATTTGGAAGACGAAGCCGCTGGGGCCGTTGACCGCCCACTCGACGAGAGAGGCGTCGCCCAGCACAAATCCCGTCATCGCGACGCCCGCGTTGTGCCAGGACTGCCAGTTCGAGATGCCCATATCGTTCGCCTGGACGGTCTCCACCATGGGCCGCAGAAAGCCGCTTTCGATACGCTGGTGGTCGTCCGCGGTGAAACAGGGCGCGTCGTGAACGAGGTCGTACGCGCCCGCAATCTGGCAAAGCGCCACCGATTCATCGAGCGTCTGGGCGAAGAGATGCGCCTTCGATTTCGCCGTATCCTTGCCATCCTTGTCGTGCAGGGGGAGCGTCGCGTAGAAGGACGCGTAATCGAGCAGAATTGCCTTGACGCGCTCAGCGTACTCGGGCCTTGGGTCGAGAACATACGCGATGCCGAGGTCTGTCATGCCGCGGATCCAGTGGTGGTGCCGGTGCGTGATGTACACATCGTCGTAGGGCCAGCCGGTGTACACCGTGCCGCAGACTCTGCACACGTGTTCGGTGGGTGACTTGGCTTCCAGGGCGCCGCCGTCGCGCTTGCACGAGTACCAGTGGGTCCATTGTCCGCCTGCGCGCGGGATGTCGAGAGGCTCGGAGGCGAAGGCCTCCGCAGCGGTGATGATCGATTGCGCGACAGGCTTGGCCCATTCTTGCATTGCGGCCCGCGCGCGCATTGGTGCAAGCTCCTCAGGTGCAAGCGTGACGCGCGGATGCGGACCGCTCGACACGAGAACCGGAAAAGGCTCCAACTGCGCTTGCGCCACGGCCGCCAGAACGGTTAACAGGACTATCTGCATGACAAGTCACCCCATGAATCGGTTGCGTTCGCGGCATTGTAGCAGATGGGAGAGGGGGAATCGGACAGATTGGACGGATCGGTCGGAGCGGACACGTGCAAAGACACAGGCGAGGGCGCCTGTGCCACACGCGCTTGCCATGCCCGCGCGGGTTTCTCGTCTCTTGCTGTCCATGGTCTGCACGAAGCGCTCAGGAGTTTCAGAGGAGCGGGGAATGGCAGACCCAAGACACAGGCGAGGGCGCCTGTGCCACACGCGCTTGCCATGCATGCAGGAGTACCTCCTTTGTGCAGTGCTTGTTTTGCCCAAAGGGCTAACGAGTTCAAAGAAACGAGGAATAGAAGATAGACGTGTGGCACAGGCGCCCTCGCCTGTGTCTTGATTGAGGAGAATTGAATTGTCCGGCGGAGATGGCGAGTATTAGAGACTCGCGCCTGGCACAATGCCCTACACAGCGCGGAAAGGACATGGAGTTGGCAGACCGGAAACCTCTGTTTGGAGTAATTGGCGGCAGTGGCGTGTACGACATCGCCGAGTTGGAGAACAAACGGTGGGTGCGCGTCGCGTCGCCGTTCGGCGAGCCATCCGACGAACTTCTGTTCGGGGAGTATGAAGGCGAGCTTCTGGTCTTTCTTCCGCGGCACGGGCGAGGCCATCGCATTCCTCCCACGGAGATCAATTTCCGGGCGAACATCGATGCGCTGAAGCGGGCGGGCGTCAGCCAGATCGTGTCGGTCAGCGCTGTGGGTTCCTTGAAAGAGCATTTGCATCCCGGCGATTTCGTGATCGTAGACCAGTTTGTCGACCGCACGTTTGCGCGCGACAAGAGTTTCTTCGGCACGGGCATGGTGGCGCACGTGTCGATGGCGCACCCGGTGTGCGCGCACCTCGGCGATTGCCTCGAGCAGGCGGCGCGCGCGCTGCCGGTCAAGACCGAGCGGGGCGGCACGTACCTCGTCATGGAAGGCCCGCAGTTCTCGTCGATGGCCGAATCGTTTCTGTACCGCCAGTGGAACTGTGATCTCATCGGCATGACCAACATGCCCGAAGCGAAGCTGGCCCGCGAGGCCGAGATGTGCTACGCCACCGTGGCCATGGTCACGGACTACGACTGCTGGCATTCGGACCACGATAACGTGACCGTGGACCAAATAATCAAGGTGCTTACGGGCAACGCCGAGAATGCGCGCGGTCTGATCCTGAACCTGGTTGCCATCCTGAAAGGGGCCGAGACCCGTTGCGGGGACGGTTGCCAGACGGCGCTGGAGCATGCCCTGATCACGGCCCCGGAGGCGCGCGACCCGGAAGTGCTGAAGCGTCTGGACGCGGTAGCGGGGCGGCTGCTGGCGCGCTGAATTCACGCGGCGCATCCTCTCTCCGGCCGCAGCAGAAGGACGGAATGCTCTTGAGACGCATGGGCTTGCATCATTACGGGCGCGTGTTCGCGGCGATCGCGGGCATCACGCTGCGGTTGCACCTGCGCCGGCGCAAGACGTGGGTCATGGCGGTGCTCGCCGTTGTGCCCGCCGCGCTGCCAGCGATAATCGGATACTACGGCGCCGGGCGGTCCGGCCCGCCGGACCGGCTGTTTGTGGCGCTCACGGACTTTGTCTACGTGTACACGCTGGTTCCGTTGTTAGCCCTCTTCTATGCGTGCTCCCTGCTGTCCGAGGAGATCGAAGGGCAGACACTGCCGCTGTTCCTCTCGCGCCCGGTGCCGCGCAGTGCCCTCGTGCTCGGCAAGTTCGCCGCGTACGTGGCAATCGCTTCCGCGCTCGCGGGCCTTTCGTTGGCCGCGCTGTTCTACGCCTCCGCGCTTTTCCTGCGACTGCCGGTCTCAAGCGCGCACCACGCACTGCTCGTGCGCTACACGGCGCTTTGCGTGGCGGGACTTCTCGCGTACGGCGCGTTATGCATGATGGTGAGCAGCCTGACGCGGCGCCCCGCCTTGATCGCCGCGGTGTTCATCTTTGGGTGGGAGAAGATGGTCATCGCGTTGCCGGGCTACGCGGATTTCCTGACGGTGCAGAAGTACCTGGCCGCGCTTTTGCCGCAGGTGGGTTTCCGGCGGCTCGAAATCGCGAAGGTCGAATTACCGGTAGAACTCATGCGCGAGGTGATACCCGTCAGCGCGGGCGCGGCGCTGGCCGTGTTGCTCGCGGTCTCGGGGCTGCTGCTGGCGGTGGCGTGCGTGGCGGTGAGCCGGAGGCAGTTCGCCGCGAGCGGCTCTGGCGGGGAATGAGGTAGCGCGCGCCGCCGGGAAACAAGAACATCCCCTTCGATCCCCCTTCAAAGGGGGGCATGCGCAACACTATGTTTCTATGTAACCAAAAACTCTTGAGAGCAACACGTGGACCTCTGGTGCGACGAACGCGCGGCCCGAAGGGCACGCGCAATGGGTCCCCCTTTGAAGGGGGCAGACCCGCAGGGCCGAGGGGGATGTTTTTCGCCCAGCGCCATCCCAGGCCTGACGGCTTCGGCTCTCCGGATCAGACCGGTGTGAACGCGTCTGGCCGCAGCCGAAAAAAACTTGCGCGTGTGTGTTGACTTGGCCCTTTTCCGTTTGCTATAGTCCGCATCTCGTTTGCGCCGCTTGCGGTGCGCCGAGTGTCGGCATTGGGTTCGCGGAGGCGCCCCACCGGGTGGGGAGCGGGAGCGAAAACAAAAAGCTTGACAGGGGACAGCGAGTCTGATACACTCCCTGTCTCGTCGGCGCCGGAGACGGCCCGCGTGGTCGGCAGTGTCCCCCACACATGACTC
>JADLCA010000761.1 GCA_020847495.1 Candidatus Hydrogenedentota bacterium
CATGCACCTGCTTCAAGAACGCCCCTACCCAGCGCGCAGGAGTCTTCGGCGATGATTCGTTGTCCACTACTGGCAGAATTTCCCAAGCATTTCTGCGACCACTGGGGTGTTGTGACTGCTCTTTCGCTGGACGTCCTGCGCACGAATCACTCAAGATCTTTCTGCCGGTCTTGCGTTGCCCCTTCAATCGCTCTTCGGTTTCCTCCGGGCGCGCGGGGCGAGCCTCTGCTCGCAACGATGTGTTCAGAGCCACGGCGGCGAGAATCAGCGCCTTCAACGCCTTCTCATTAATCTTGTCGCCCTCATGAATGTCGATGGCGCGCCGGGTGTTGCCTTCAAGGCTGGCGTTGAACAGTCCGGAAGGGTCCTCCAACAAAGCGCCCTTTGCAAAGGTCAGCTTCACGCAGTTCTTATATGTCTCACCAGTGCAGATAATCCCGTCATGCGACCACACCGGAACCCCGCCCGGGTTCGACGGCTTCCTCCATTTCACATCCTCGACCACGCCGGGGTCGGCCTCCTTGATGAGCTTCCGGACCCGAGCCAGCACCTCCCCGCGCCAATCGCCTAACTCCGCGATGCGCGCGTGGATCAGGTGCGAGGGAGAGTCGTATCCGGTTACTTCGATCGCATCGCTCTTGCTCTTTTTCATACCTGTTGAGACTTCCTTTACTGTCGTTGCCTGGATGGTCCCACTGCCGTCAGACCAGTAGAAGCCACTACCGCGGCGAACATTCACGCCGCCGGGGGGTAATGTGGCCGTCACTGCACGCAGGCTGGAGCTAATCACATTCCTGTCAGCATCGTTTCGGCTGGAACTTTGACCTGCAAAGACTGTGAGTAGATCAACGCCATTACGGTTCACAGCAATGCCTGGTTCGGCCTGCACCTGGTGGGAAATTTCGGGTCAAGCAAATCTCGGAGTTGCTGAAGGATGACTTCATTCGAATTGCCCCTTCGGGGGTGCGTACCGAGCACCCTATACCCGCGTTGCTGAAGCTCGTCCGCGACGGCCCGCTCCAGCGCTGCCATCTGATCCCGAATGGGTTTGTGCGCATCGAAGTTGTCTTGCTCAGGCCAGATTGGGCCGATGGCGACCATCTCGAAGGTGCATGCCTCGTACTCGACTTCTGCCTTCTTCAGTTGCTTACAGAGTGCATTGCCCCTGGCATTGGGGCCAGGATCGAGGTGCTGACCGATGCGCTTGAACGGCGAAGACGCACGTGACGACGAACTGTCCCCGGTGCGCCCGATATACACGAGGTGGGTCTGCGGCCCCGTGATCTCCCATACATAGAGCCAGAAGCCGCGCTTAAGTAAGTGGCCATCGAACCTCATTCTGTATAACTGCAACATCGCAGCTCCTTCAAGTGGCAGACGCCGCAACTGGGCCGTGTCGCGATGCGAAGCCCGTCTGAATCGACTACCGCTCTGCCTCCAGAACTAGAACTCTATACGGCGACGACCACGACTATGTGCTTGCAAGGCTGCCCTCAGCCACGTGCGCTCGCCGTCACATTCCTTCTCCAGGTAACTGCTTGGATTCTCTCACCCAACCGGCGAGGCTGCCTTCAGGCACCCGGCCTGCATCCTCAAAAGCAGTTCTCCCCGGGCAGGTCCGATGCCTGGCGAATCCAGTTCGCCAGGAGTTCCTCGTCAACCGGGTCATCTTCGTGGATGTGGAAGTAGCGCACGTTCTTGATCTTGGACTCGACGGGAGGGACGGGCCGCAGCGAGGTGCCGCGGAAGAACGTCACCTTGATGTACTTCGTGATGCAATGGAAGGCGAGGAACCAGCCTTGGCCTTCGACGCCGTAGAAAGGCGTGTTCCACCGCACGGCTTTGCGCACGCCGGGGACGGTGCGCACGACGAGTGCGTCGAGACGGCGCCCGGCGTCACGTTTCCAGCCCGGCATCGCGGCGATGTAGTCCTGCACGGGGGCGTCGCCGTCGGCCTTCGCGATCTGAGGGTTGCCGCCGGAGAGGAGCTTCGGCTTCGCGCTCTTGCCAGGCCGCTGCTTTGACGCCGCCTTGGGCGGTTTGGCTGGTTTCGTGGCGGCTCGTTTGGCGGCGGTCTTGTCGCCGGGGCGACCGGCCCTCGCCGGTCTCTTGGGAGTCGTGCGTTCCATAGCTGTTCACTCCGGGGGATATTATGTGAGTGATGCCTGTTTCCGAGAATAGTGGCAAGAACCCATCAGTGAATGCAAGCCGAGGAATAACTTGAATGGCGAGTCCCGGAGGCAGGTGTTGAACAATCTCCATCCGTCGTTCTCCTATCAGTCAGGCGAAGGTTGGTGGAGTCATCGCGAATCATACCATCGTAGTAACATGGCAGCTCCGATGCACTCTCCGAGCAGGAGCCACACACGAAGCACACCGCCGTCGGGAGGCGCGAGATGCTGCTCGACTCTTTCCGTGCACTCTCCGAAAAGATGCAGAAAACCTTCCTACACTCCAATTTTGAATCATATGTGATATGGGCGGAGCCTCTGGCCAGTACTCGTTAACGTCTTGGCAATCCTCGTCCGGAGAAAGCGCGCCACATAGCCGTTGATGGTTCCGTCTGGATAGAGTACCTTGTTCGCGATCAGCGCATGCAGTTTCCGTTCAGGTTCGCTGTCCGAGAAGGGCAAACGCCTTGCGATGGTCTGAGTTGTCGGGTGCTGTCAAGGGATGCAATTACAGCGCCCAAGGCGCCAACGCTTGTGCACCGCTTCCCAGACACCTCTACTCTCAAGGCACAGGCCGATCTCGAGGTCGGGCCGCACTTCGCGCGCGGAGGCGATCATTGGGTCATACATGGCGATGGACAGCTCGGCGGAATACCGCGTGCGGAAGTCGTCACCCTTTGTCTGGCACTTCATATTTTCCGAGATGGCGTTTGTCGGTCCCAGTTTGTGCTCCATCAGGCGGACCGCCTGCTTGGCGCTGCATACTCCGCCGATCGTAAGCCGCTCAAGCGGGACCGGTGTCACAAGGTCCGCAACAAACGCCGGGTACAACACGTCCCAGTCCCGCACCGGAATCAATGGCATGATGACCGCGCGCACCGGATAGCCCGCGGCGGCGCACCGCTTCATCGCTTCGATGCGCGACGCGACGCTCGGCACGTTGCATTCATAACCCTCTGCTATTGCGGGCGGATTCAGACTCCACGAGAGGGTGCTGCGCTCCTTGTGTTCAAGGGTCAGGAGCCGCTCCACCGCGGCCGATTTTGTCAGCAGGATTTGCCGTGCGGAAGGATGCTTCGCGAAAAATGGCACCATCACCGTTGAGTAGGCGGTCAATGGGTCCAGAGCCAGGCCATCCTGCAGCTTGCCATGGTAGAAATGGGTCGTGCCGCCTCGCTGCCGGGCGATGCGCCCCATTTCGGCCAGGATTTGCGGCAAGTTGACGTAGATCTTCACGCTCGGCGAAAACCAGACACCCTGCGTGCCTGCCAAATAGCAGTATGTGCAGCCGTACGGGCAGAAACCATATACCGAGAAGTGCCAATAGTTCGGGCAGCAGTTGCCTGCTTCCTCGCTGACTCGAACCGCCTTCTCAAGTACCCCGAAGACAAGTGTGTGCTTGCCCGCAACGTGCCGCGCCGCGGGAGACATCTCCCCCAAGTCGATGCGGTTATGGGGCGTGTCGAGTTGCTCGTCAACGGTTACGTCGGGATAGGCCGCGCACACGCGTCGGACGAAGGCTTCCCGTTCCGGCGTGTCTAGACTCCCGCGCGCCAGAACGATACGCCGTACCGCGAAATGCGGAGGGGGTTGTGGTGTGAACGCATCGGGCAACGCACAAATGGCTTCGTCCCCTGTCCGCAAATCAAGCTGTCCCATGTCCATCACCTCCGCATGGTAAGCCGCATGCCGCCCCGAGAGGTCGGCGCGCCCGCCATAAGCACTATGGGTCTGACCCCGTCACATTCGCCAATTCCACAATTTACTGAATATATATACAGTATCTTTCTGGCCATTTCAACACCAAAAGACATGGGATGCTCCCGGCGCTGGAGTGGGGCTAGCACCGACATCTGCGCGCCTTTCTTCCTGTGAACAGTTCCCATCGCTTGACTGCCACGTCGCAGAACCGAGGGTCACGTTCCACGAGAAACGCCCTGCGCCCCAAGCGCTGGGCGGCGATAAGGACGGTTCCTGATCCGGCA
>JADLCA010000762.1 GCA_020847495.1 Candidatus Hydrogenedentota bacterium
CAGGCCATTGCGGCGGCTCAGCGCCGCCGATCTACCAGTGAGCCTGGGGACCACTGCCAGAGCGTACCTCACTCCGGCTCAGTTTACTCCGCATTGCAATCGACCTGTGGCAGCTCCCAAAGTGAGTCGATACCAACCCGACTTTGTGGCGGTAACGAGATGGTCAGCTTTGGTGCGATTGTCCTGACACCGGCCATACAATGCCCCCGAGTTTCTGCTATTCTATGAAGACGGGGAAATGGGTGCTACAAGTCCGTTCAACGGAGGATTCCCGATGAAGACGAGGGGTATTTCACGGCGCACGTTTGTGTTCTGCGGCGCGCTGGCGGCCGGGAGCCTTCTAACACGCCGCGCAACGGCACGTGCGGTGTCGCCAAACGAAAAACTGAATATGGCCCACATAGGCGTGGGGGGCAAAGGCCGCGGCCACCTGAAGTTTGGCTTGACCTATGAAAACGTGGTGGCTGTGTGCGATCTCGATGACAAAGCCTCCGCGGAAGGCTATGGCTGGTGCCCAGATGTTCCCAAATACCGCGACTGGCGCGTGATGTTTGACAAGCAAAAGGACATCGACGCGGTGGTTATCACCACGCCCGATCATACGCATGCCATCATCGCCCTCGCCGCCATGGAACTCGGCAAGCACGTGTATGTGGAGAAACCAATGGCGCACACCGTGCACGAGGCGCGACGCCTTACCGAGGCGGCCCGGCGATTCGGCGTGGCCACGCAGATGGGCAACCAGGGCCACTCCAGCGACGGCGTGCGGCAGGTGTGTGAGATGATTTGGAGCGGCGCGATCGGCGAGATACGTGAGGTCCATTGCTGGTCGGACCGTCCCCTCTGGCCGGTGGGCTTTTCCGAGCCGTTGCCCGAAAAGCCCGTCCCACCGGGCGTCGATTGGGACCTCTGGCTCGGCCCGGTTCCCGCGCGGCCGTTCGGCGGGTACTACGATGAGTATGTCAGAGACGGCTCCGCCGTAGGTTACATGCCGGACGCCTGGCGCGGCTGGTGGGCTTTTGGAAGCGGCTCGCTTGGTGATATGGGCTGCCACATCATGGACCCGCCCAACTGGGCGCTCAACCTCGGTGCGCCAAGCGCGGTCACCTGCGTGCGGCAAGAGGGCAATACGAGCGAGACGGGTCCGGCAAAGTCCGTGATTGAGTGGGAGTTCCCGGAACGCGAAGCCGATGGCAAGAAGTTCGCTCCGGTGAAGCTCACCTGGTACGACGGCAAGATCCGCCCGCCAAAACCCGTAATCCTGCCCGAAGATGACCCGACGCCAGTTGGTGGCGAAGGCACCATCTTCGTTGGTGAAAAGGGCGTTTTGACCTGCGACTCCCATGGCAACTCGGCAAAGCTGCGTCCGGACAGTCTTATGGCGGACTACACGATGCCTGCGCCCTCGCTCGAGCGTCTGCCATGGAAGGACAACCGCTACGATGAGGCGCACCGCGCAAACTGGGTGCAGGCCTGCAAAGGCGGCAAGCCGGCTGTATCGAATTTCGACTACGCCGGGCCCTTCACCGAGACCGTGCAACTGGGCAATATCGCGGTGCGCGTGGGCGGCCGAATCGAGTGGGACAGCGCGGCATGCAGGATTACGAACAACCCCGAGGCGGACGGACTTCTGCGCGCCGCGTACCGCAAGGGATGGGAGTTTTAACGCGAAGCGCGTGACCCTCCACGCGCTTGCAAATGAACGGGGGAGGCGAGACAGTGGGAATTCGAATGAATCGCCGGGACGCTTTGAAAGCGGGGGTCGCGACGCTCGTGGTCGCGGCGGGGCAGGAAGGCGCCGGTGCCGCCGAAGCTCCAGCGGACGATAAGGCCACGTCGAATACGGTGCAACTTGTTGACCATCCCATAACGCACGGCGGAATTCAGCAAATCGAGCATCCCAGGTTGGGTACCACCGTCCACGGCCAGACCAGCATCCGCTACCTTCGGTTTGGGCAAACCGTCCAGGTGGATCGGCTTGAACTACGCAGACTGGTCTACGGCCGCCACGTGCCACAGGTTCCGACACACCCCGCTCACGTGTTAGTCTCCGTGCTCGAACCGGCAAGCATGAGATGGAAGACGCTTCGAGAGGTCGACCTTCCGCCAAACCCCGTCTTGCTCGGTGAAGGCCTCACTCAAGACATGACGATCGAGCAAATGCAGGAGCGCCTCTTCAGCGTATTGAACGAGCCCGCCTGCGTGATCGATTTGGATGGTGTGCAGACGGATCACCTTCGGGTCGAGTGTGACCGGGAACATCCCGTGTGGCCCAACCACGGAGAGTGCAACGGCGGCGAGCACAATGTGCCCTTTGGAATCCTGAACGAAGTGCGCGCGTACGGAATCGTTGAGAAGACCGGCATCCAGACACGCGTGCCGCCCCGGGTACTCGCCCAGAGGGCTATCCACCCCAAGGCCCCGAGGGGCATGAAGGTGAGGGTGCTTCCGGGGATGGTCATGTTCGAGGGGAAGTTCCTCTCGATCGGCTTCTCGCTACGCAGACCCATGCTGATGCACCTGGGATGGGACGCGCTGGGGAAAGGCCAGGCGGGCAGCAACCGCCTTTATGTCACGCGCAAACGCACCGGCTACAACGTGACGGGTGGCGTCAGTGGGCCCGTCCTGCGCACACTGGCGGCCGACTATCCGGCGTCTCTCTGGAGCGGCGAAGTATCGGTCGAAGGAAACCAGATCGTCTACTCGAATCTCCGGGCCGTGGAGGGACTGCACGTCGATGCCGTATTCACAGTGGAGCCTGACCGCTTCACCATGAAATTGGCGCAACGCTGCGAAAAGGACATGCCCGTAATCGAAGCCGAGGCATGGCGCTTGGCCTGGGACCTTGCGCTCGGCATCACCGGTATGGCCGGCATGCCGACGCTCCGACCGGGCCGTAACGGTGACGTTGCCTTGCCGGGCCTCTGGGCTTCGGATGGGGTGGGGTGCCTGGCCTGCCGTCAACTCGAGGGTGCATCCACGGACGTCCGGATGCAGGTCGAAAGCTATCGCGAGTCCAACACGGTGACTGGAGGATTCGTGTTCGGCGAACACCCCGGCCCTGACGTGTGCCAGGTTGTTCCAGCGGGTGCATGCAGCGCCGTCTTCGAATTCGCCATCGCCAACCTGAACCCGAATCCGCATGCGCATCCTGCAAAGGCCAGCCCCGGCTTGCGCAGGCACTGGGCCACGGCGTTCTCGTGTTTTCGGCCCGAGTTCCGCGGCTTCTCCAATCACTCGGCCTCGGTCAATTGCCACCTGTCGCAGGGACCGCCACTCGAAATTGTAGCCCATACGCAACGGCCCGCGGTGGGTCCCAGTCCACTCGATCTGGCGCGCTTCACGATAGAACGCGCGCTCCTCGACGGCGGCGGCTATGGGTACCACAGGAATCTCTACCTGGACAGCGACCCCGTGTTGCTTTGCGCCGCAGGCAGAATCCATCAGGCCGATCCGGACACAAAATGGTTGCAGAAGATCGAGCCGGGCCTTCTGGAGACTGTCGAGCGTATGCTCGGAGAATCGGGCAATGAAGGCATGCTGGTCTGCAAAGACCTTTCCGGAAACCTGGGCTCCTTCCGTTGGAGTTCAAACTCCATGGATGTCGTGGGTTTTGGGCATATCGACGCTTATGTGAACGCCTGGGCCTACCGCGCGCTCCGCAACGCTGCCGCCATTCTGGAGGATCTCGCCGCGCACCCGGCTCTCGCTGCACGTTGTCGTGACACCGCGGCGCGGCTGCGCAGCGCCTACGCACCCGCCCTCGTCAATCCGGAAACTGGCTGGGTGGCCGGCTGGCGTAGCCGCGACGGGCAGCTCCACGACTACGGGTTTACCTGGGTCAACGGCGTGGCCTTGGCTTTTGGGCTGCTCGACGCCGCCCCGGCCCGCACCGCGCTCCTCAACATGGAACGCGTGCGACGGGAAACGGGTCTGCCTGATGCGCGCCTTGGATTGCCCTGCAATCTGCTGCCCATTCGCGCGGATGATCAGATGTGGACGAAGATCCTCAATTCGCTGCAACCGACGTTTGAGACATACACGGACGGCAGCCTGAGCGGGTGGCCCGCAACCTACTACCTCCGCGCACTGTCCATATACGGCCTCAAGGATGAGGCGCGCGCTCTCGCCACAGAACTCGCGGACGGTTACGCGGAAGGAGTCTTCAACGGCGGCAACGGCTCAGGACACGAGTTCCGTTCCTGGGAAGGACTCGGGACCGGGTACGAGGGAACGCTCATCGGCTGTTTTGGTCCGCTGTACGGCATCGCGATCGAAGAAGGTGTTCTCCATCCGTCGAATCCCGAGTGGTGGCCGGAGAACGGCTGACGGCGGCAGTCAAAGTGGACGCCGCTTTTGGAAGGTGGCTGCCATGAAAATGACACAAGAGATTCGTGGGGAATGTTTGCTCGCACATGTCGCCGTCTGCTCCTTGGCGCTGCTCGTGGCGAACCTCCTCATTGGATGTCATGAGGCCGCGCCGCCCACAGCACGTTTCCAGGCGCAGCCCGTGCAAGGCCCGGCTCCGCTTTCTGTGCAATTCACCGACGAGTCATCCCCGGGTTCGCGCGGAATCGCGCAGCGAAGATGGGATTTCGGAGACACGATTACCAGTTTCGAGGTGAATCCGCTCCATACTTATTCTGACCCAGGACTTTACACTGTCTCATTATTCGTTGGCGGCGACGGCGGACAGGATACATGGGTCTTCAAAGATATGATTCGCGTCACGTCCAGTCCCGGAATAGCTTCTCCCTCCCAACCAGATGATTCTGATAACAAGGAAGCTCCCATCGAAATACCCGCAAAGACTGACAATCCAATTGGAACACGCACATACTACGTCTCTCCTGGCGGCAGCGACACCAACGATGGTTCGGTGGACCATCCGTGGGTGACCCTGCAACGCGCGGCCGAATCGCTCGGTGCGGGAGATGTCCTGAACATTGCAACTGGCGTCTACGAGGGCGACGTGGACTTCACGAACTCCGGCACGGCCGAGGCTCCTATCAGCGTAAAGGGCGAATCCAGGGAATCGACGATCGTGAACGGTCACGTGCAGCTCTCGCAAGGGGTATCGTATTTTGACCTGGCCTCGATGACAGTACAAGGTTTCCGAATCTGGGGCGTCACCCTCCTTGGCAACAACCACCATGTCCATCTCCACGACCTCAAGGTAATCGGGGGAGAGGTGGGCTTCCGCTTCACCGACGGGAACTCCGGTGATCCACCCGCCGAAGGCCCTGTGTCCGACGTACTACTAGAAGACAGCGAGGTCGATGGACCCACCGGTCCCGCGGTCGATTGCACGCCGGGGCCGTGCGATCGCATGGTGTTTCGCAATCTGGACCTGCACGGGGCCGGCATTCAAGGAGAATCCTCCTTCGGCGCAGACGGCATCGGCCTCGAGCGCGGCAAAGATGTGCTGGTGGAAGACTGCTACGTTCACGACAACGGCGGCGACGCAATAGATCTCAACTCCCGCGACTACGGTGGAAATGCGGAAGGAATCGTTGTACGGTGCAACCGCGTCGTACGCAACCATCTCATGGGCATCAAACTGTGGGCGGGCGGCCGCATGGAAAACAACGTGGTGTGGGGCCAGGGACTCACCCCGGTCGTGGTCGGAAAGTACCCCGGCACCTACGAGGTGGTCAACAACACGATTGCATTCAACATGTACGCGGACTTCTCGGAGCGAGATTACGCACTGGTTGCGGGCTATCCGAACGATGACACCGGCATTCCCCCG